>NZ_SPGF01000100.1 GCF_005844455.1 Streptococcus mitis
TCCCCGTGATTTGTAGTAGTGATAGGTCTTCTCAGTTTAATTATAAATCAAAATAAAGAGCACAGCACTTTTTCATTTAGTGTTGTGCCTTGAGTGAAACGAAAGGAATGAATTATAAATATGTATAATAAAGTTATTATGATCGGGCGCTTGACGTCTACGCCAGAATTGCACAAAACAAACAATGACAAGTCAGTAGCGCGAGCAACTATCGCTGTGAACCGTCGTTACAAAGACCAAAATGGTGAACGCGAAGCTGATTTTGTCAATATGGTCCTTTGGGGCAGACTAGCAGAAACCTTGGCAAGCTACGCAACCAAAGGTAGTCTCATTTCCGTTGATGGAGAATTGCGTACCCGTCGCTTTGAGAAAAATGGTCAGATGAACTACGTGACCGAAGTACTTGTTACTGGATTCCAACTCTTGGAAAGTCGTGCTCAACGTGCCATGCGTGAAAATAATGCAGGCCAAGATTTGGCGGATTTGGTCTTGGAAGAGGAAGAATTGCCATTTTAAGCATTAAAAAGTCTGAGTTGGTCTCAGGCTTTTTATCTTGCCAAAATCAGACTTTTTTCTTGACTATTTTTGACCAAGTGATACAATAGAATTATGAATTAGCACTCAAACACAAAGAGTGCTAATGATATCTATCTCATTATGGAGGAAATCAGATGTTGAAACCATTAGGAGACCGTGTGGTCTTAAAAGTAGAAGAAAAAGAACAAACTGTTGGAGGCTTTGTCCTTGCAGGTTCAGCCCAAGAAAAAACCAAAACAGCCAAAGTTGTGGCTACTGGACAAGGTGTTCGTACCTTGAACGGTGACTTGGTTGCTCCAAGTGTTAAGGCTGGAGACTGTGTCTTGGTTGAAGCTCATGTAGGTCTTGATGTCAAAGATGGCGATGAAAAGTACATCATCGTAGGCGAAGCTAACATCTTGGCAATTGTGGAAGAATAATAGGAGGGAATAAGTATGTCAAAAGAAATTAAATTTTCATCTGATGCTCGTTCAGCTATGGTCCGTGGTGTCGATATCCTTGCAGATACTGTTAAAGTAACTTTGGGACCAAAAGGTCGTAACGTCGTTCTTGAAAAATCATTTGGTTCACCTTTGATTACCAATGACGGTGTGACCATTGCCAAAGAAATTGAATTGGAAGACCATTTTGAAAATATGGGTGCCAAATTGGTATCAGAAGTAGCTTCAAAAACAAACGATATCGCAGGTGACGGAACGACAACTGCAACAGTCTTGACCCAAGCAATTGTTCGCGAAGGAATCAAAAACGTCACAGCAGGTGCAAATCCAATCGGCATTCGTCGTGGGATTGAAACAGCAGTTGCAGCAGCAGTAGAAGCTTTGAAAAACAATGCCATCCCAGTTGCCAATAAAGAAGCCATCGCTCAGGTTGCTGCCGTATCATCTCGTTCTGAAAAAGTAGGCGAGTACATCTCTGAAGCCATGGAAAAAGTAGGCAAAGATGGAGTCATCACTATCGAAGAGTCACGTGGTATGGAAACAGAACTTGAAGTTGTGGAGGGAATGCAGTTTGACCGCGGTTATCTTTCACAGTACATGGTGACAGATAGCGAAAAAATGGTGGCTGACCTTGAAAATCCATACATTTTGATTACCGATAAGAAGATTTCCCATATCCAAGAAATTTTGCCACTCCTAGAAAGTATTCTCCAAAGCAATCGTCCACTCTTGATTATTGCGGATGATGTGGATGGTGAAGCTCTTCCAACTCTTGTATTGAACAAGATTCGTGGGACCTTCAACGTGGTAGCCGTCAAAGCTCCAGGTTTTGGTGACCGTCGCAAAGCCATGCTTGAAGACATCGCTATCTTGACAGGTGGAACAGTTATCACAGAAGATCTTGGTCTTGAGTTGAAAGATGCTACAATTGAAGCGCTTGGTCAAGCAGCGAGAGTAACTGTGGACAAAGATAGCACTGTTATCGTAGAAGGTGCTGGAAATCCTGAAGCTATTTCTCACCGTGTTTCGGTTATCAAGTCTCAAATCGAAACTACAACATCTGAATTTGACCGCGAAAAATTGCAAGAACGCTTGGCAAAATTGTCAGGTGGTGTCGCAGTCATCAAAGTCGGTGCTGCAACTGAAACTGAGTTGAAAGAAATGAAACTCCGCATCGAAGATGCCCTCAACGCTACTCGTGCAGCTGTTGAAGAAGGAATCGTTGCTGGTGGTGGAACAGCTCTTGTAAATGTTATCCCAGCAGTGGCTGATTTGGAATTGACAGGAGATGAAGCAACAGGACGCAATATTGTACTCCGTGCCTTGGAAGAACCTGTTCGTCAAATTGCCCACAATGCGGGATTCGAAGGATCTATCGTTATTGACCGTTTGAAAAATGCTGAAGTTGGTACAGGTTTCAACGCAGCAACTGGCGAGTGGGTCAACATGATTAATCAAGGGATTATCGACCCAGTTAAAGTGAGCCGTTCAGCCTTACAAAATGCGGCATCTGTAGCCAGCTTGATTTTGACAACAGAAGCAGTTGTAGCCAATAAGCCAGAACCAGTAGCCCCAGCTCCAGCCATGGATCCAAGTATGATGGGCGGCATGATGTAAAAACTCTAAAAGGAGGGATGCGTATTCCCTCCTTTTATGGTTATGTGGCTATTAGTCCGTCTCGCTCCGCTAGGCGCGAGACAAAAAAACAACCCGCTATGCGGGTGCGCGTCGAAGGTTATACCAAAAAACTCCGAACGCGATACAATAAAGGTGTTCAAGCCAATTGTAAAGCGAAAGGAGAAAGTTTGAAAAAAAGTAAAAATTGAATGAGATATTGTTTACCCAAATTTTGAGTACACTAAAAAGAGGTCTTGCTA
>NZ_SPGF01000101.1 GCF_005844455.1 Streptococcus mitis
TCCACTATTCAAAAACCACACAGTGTTTCTTTCAGCTTGATTATATTCAAGACTGGAATCACTGTGTGGTTTTATTTTGAAGCTAGTTTTTGCCCAACCTCCATATTACACACGACACTGAGTTTTACAAATCGATTCCATTTGCCAAATGAAGTTAATGAGGTAGTTAGCTAGTTCGCTCCCTTACCATTACGACGGAAAGTTTTACGAAGCGATAATATTCGCGGACTCTGCCTAGTAAAGCCTTTAGGTAAGCCGCCATAGCGGTTACCGTCAAATGACAGCAACTTTATGTTGCTAGTCATTTGTAACGATTTACATCTTTTCCTCCAACTCTACGTCTGGATACTTATCTGCAAACCAGCGGAGGGCAAAGTCATTCTCAAAGAGGAATACTGGTTGGTCGAAGCGGTCCTTGGCCAAGATATTGCGGCTTGAGGACATGCGCTCGTCCAAGTCCTCAGGCTTGATCCAGCGAACGGTCTTTTTACCCATTGGGCTCATGACCACTTCGGCATTGTACTCGCCTTCCATGCGGTGCTTAAAGACTTCAAACTGGAGTTGACCAACAGCACCCAGCATATACTCGCCTGTTTGGTAATTCTTATAAAGCTGAATAGCTCCCTCTTGCACCAGTTGCTCAATCCCCTTGTGGAAGGATTTTTGTTTCATGACGTTCTTAGCAGAAACTTTCATAAAAATCTCAGGAGTAAAGGTTGGCAGTGGTTCAAATTCAAACTTATTTTTTCCAACCGTCAAAGTGTCTCCAACCTGATAAGTACCGGTATCGTAAACCCCGATGATATCTCCTGCAACAGCGTTGGTTACATTCTCACGACTTTCCGCCATAAACTGGGTAACATTCGACAGCTTAGCTCCCTTACCAGTACGAGGAAGGTTAACACTCATCCCACGCTCAAATTCACCCGATACGATACGAACAAAGGCAATACGGTCACGGTGACGAGGGTCCATGTTGGCTTGGATTTTAAAAACGAATCCTGAGAAATCCTTGTCATAAGGATCCACAATTTCGCCATCTGTTTTCTTGTGTCCGTGTGGTTCTGGAGCAAACTTGAGGAAGGTCTCAAGGAAGGTCTGCACCCCAAAGTTAGTGAGGGCTGAACCAAAGAAGACCGGAGTCAGTTCTCCTGCAAGAATAGCTTCTTCTGAAAATTCATTTCCTGCTTCTTGTAAAAGTTCGATGTCGTCCTTAACCTGAGCGTAGAAAGGATTGCTTCCAAAGAGCTTGCCCCCTTCTTCTAGACTAGCAAAACGCTCATCACCTTTATAAAGTTCTAAACGTTGGTTATAGAGGTCATACAAGCCCTCAAAAGCTTTCCCCATCCCGATTGGCCAGTTCATTGGATAACTTGCAATACCCAAGACTTCTTCTAGTTCTTGCAAGAGATCTAGTGGTTCACGGCCATCACGGTCCAGCTTGTTCATAAAGGTAAAGACTGGAATGCCACGGTGCTTCACAACCTCAAACAATTTCTTGGTTTGGGCCTCGATACCCTTGGCAGAGTCGACGACCATGACCGCAGCATCCACCGCCATCAAAGTACGATAAGTATCTTCTGAGAAGTCCTCGTGCCCTGGTGTGTCTAGGATGTTCACGCGCTTACCATCATAGTCAAACTGCATAACAGATGACGTGACCGAAATCCCACGTTGTTTCTCAATATCCATCCAGTCAGACTTGGCAAAAGTCCCTGTTTTCTTCCCTTTTACGGTACCAGCCTCACGAATCTCGCCCCCAAAGTAGAGCAACTGCTCAGTGATGGTTGTTTTACCCGCGTCCGGGTGGGAGATGATGGCAAAGGTACGGCGTTTTTTGATTTCTTCTTGAATAGTCATATGTTCTCTTTCTTTGATTCTCTATTTTTAGTTGTTTCAGTAGATAAGAATGATGTTACATTGGATTTTACCATTCCTTTCAACTCTCCATTATATCGGATTTTGGGGAGTTTTTCAATTGCTCATCCGATGAAAAGGCAAGCTAGAGTATAGATTTCACCTGATTTCTCTTTTTCCACCGTTTCTTGAACAAGATATCAAAGAGAATAAGAGCCAGTGAAAGGATGGCCGACACAAGGAGGTACTTTAGCCATAGAGGAACATTCGAGATAAACGGTGTATCTCTTAAGAGACCATAATTTCCACCCGTCACCTGATTAACCCCAACTAGAAAGAGATTGAGGATAAAGGTATAGGCTACGATCATATACTTCTTAAGTAAGCTCTTGTCATAGTGATTCATCAAGTAAAGCAAGGAATTCACTAGAAGGGCATAGTGCCCAATCAAAAACGAAAAACTGGTAATATGGGGGAAGTCATAGGGGTCAAAAACGGGATAAACCAGTGCAAAGACCGCTCCACTTGCTCCTAAGAGGGCAAAATATTGCTTGCTCCGCCATTTATCTGGCAAGAAAACCACCGCAAACATAGCTAAACGGCAATGATAAAAAGGGAGACTGTTAGAAAATGGAATCCCAAAACCAACATACCAACTATAAAGAGCTAGTAACTGGAGGATCTGAATCCCCTTAAACAAGAGGACAAATTTGGGATTTTTGTGATAAGCAAGTGCCCCATAAATACAAAGCACTAAAAGAAACATCATAACCCCATACCAAAAGAGTGGAATAGGAGGAGGAACCGTTTGAGATCTGGTGATAAATTGATGGAACATATTTCTATCCTATAGTTGATTAGTTTTAAACAAGCATGTTATAATAAAGCTATGGCATATAGTACAGATTTTAAACAACGAGCATTAGATTACATCAAAGAAGGACACAGCCATGTCGAGGCAGCTAAAGTTTTTGATGTTGGCGTCAGAACTCTC
>NZ_SPGF01000102.1 GCF_005844455.1 Streptococcus mitis
TTCAAGTGGGCTTTTATTTGTTTTATCATGGGAAATCCCTCCTTAACTATAAGTTTATCACATAAAAAAGAAACCCAGATACAGAATTGCATTTGAATTTCTTAACTTAATGACATTGGATGGCATTCATCTCACTTTTTATTACAATATCATCACCAAGGTCCCAATCGTAATCAGGATACAGCCAATGATTGTTTTAAACGTCAGGACATCCTGTAGGAAGAAAAAGGCTAGAACGAGGGTAATGACGAGACTGAATTTATCGACAGCAGATACCTCAGTAGCATTTCCCATCTGTAGGGCCTTGTAGTAGCAGAGCCAGGAGGCGCCAGTGGCCAAGCCTGATAAGATGAGAAAGAGCCAACTTTTTTTACTGATGTTGATAATTTCGGTCTGACTATTGGTCAAGAAAACCATGGCCCAGGCCATAAGAATGACGACGACTGTACGAATAGCGGTTGCTAGATTGGATGGAACTCCCTCAATCCCAATCTTGGCTAAAATTGACGTTAAGGCTGCAAAGACAGCTGATAAAAGTGCGAAGAAAAACCACATGGCAAATACCTCCTCTTTTTATTATAAGTAATTGATGCTGACTTGTCAGGTATCAAGTGAAATTCTGATAAAATATCATCTAGAAAAACTATACCAATTTTTATCCTTGACAAGTGAGAAAAACAAGTATATACTGTCTTTGCTGGTTCTGTAAAATGAAAATCAGACTATACCAATTTAAGGAGAAAGCACAGCTGGTCTGTGTCGTATATACTATGTGTGGAATTGTTGGTGTTGTTGGAAACACAAATGCAACTGATATTTTGATTCAAGGGCTTGAAAAGCTCGAATACCGTGGCTATGATTCTGCGGGGATTTTTGTCCTAGGTGGTGCTGAAAATCATCTAGTTAAGGCTGTCGGTCGTATTGCAGAATTGTCTGCTAAGACAGCTGGTGTTGAGGGAACGACTGGTATCGGACATACGCGTTGGGCGACTCACGGAAAACCAACTGAGGACAATGCTCACCCACACCGCTCTGAGACTGAACGATTTGTCTTGGTGCACAACGGTGTGATTGAGAACTATCTTGAAATCAAGGAAGAATACCTTGCAGGTCACCACTTCAAGGGGCAAACAGATACAGAAATCGCTGTTCACTTGATTGGGAAATTTGCAGAAGAAGAAGAAGAAGGTCTCTCAGTTCTTGAAGCCTTCAAAAAAGCTCTTCACATCATCCGTGGTTCTTATGCCTTCGCTTTGGTCGACTCTGAAAATCCAGATGTCATCTACGTGGCGAAAAATAAATCACCACTTTTGATTGGTCTTGGAGAAGGCTATAACATGGTCTGCTCAGATGCTATGGCTATGATTCGTGAGACCAACCAATACATGGAAATTCATGACCAAGAGTTGGTCATCGTCAAGGCTGATAGCGTGGAAGTTCAAGATTATGATGGCAATCACCGTGAGCGTGCTAGCTATACTGCGGAACTTGACTTGTCAGATATCGGTAAAGGAACTTACCCTTACTACATGCTCAAGGAAATTGATGAGCAACCAACTGTTATGCGTAAACTCATCCAAGCCTACACAGATGAGGCAGGTCAAGTAGTGGTTGACCCAGCTATCATCAAGGCTGTTCAAGATGCAGACCACATTTACATCCTTGCAGCTGGGACATCGTACCACGCAGGATTTGCTTCTAAGAAGATGCTGGAAGAGTTGACAGATACACCTGTTGAACTTGGAATTTCATCTGAGTGGGGCTATGGTATGCCACTTCTCAGCAAAAAACCACTCTTCATCTTTATCAGCCAGTCTGGTGAAACAGCTGATAGCCGTCAAGTTTTGGTTAAGGCTAATGAAATGGGGATTCCAAGTTTGACAGTTACAAATGTGCCAGGATCAACTCTGTCACGTGAAGCTAACCATACTATGCTTCTTCACGCGGGTCCTGAAATTGCCGTGGCATCAACTAAAGCCTATACAGCACAAATCGCAGCCCTTGCCTTCCTTGCAAAAGCAGTCGGAGAAGCGAACGGTAATGCAAAAGCGCAAGCCTTTGACCTGGTTCATGAGTTGTCAATCGTAGCTCAGTCTATCGAATCAACTCTTTCTGAAAAAGAAACCATTGAAGCTAAGGTTCGTGAGCTTCTTGAAACAACTCGTAACGCTTTTTACATTGGGCGTGGCCAAGATTACTACGTAGCTATGGAAGCAAGCCTTAAACTCAAAGAGATTTCTTACATTCAGTGTGAAGGCTTTGCGGCAGGAGAACTCAAGCACGGAACTATTGCCTTGATTGAAGAAGGAACACCTGTCTTGGCCCTCTTGTCAGATCCAGTTCTTGCTAACCACACTCGCGGAAATATCCAAGAGGTCGCAGCCCGTGGTGCCAAGGTTCTCACTATCGCAGAAGAAAATGTTGCTAAAGAGACAGATGATATCGTTCTTACAACCGTACACCCTTACCTCTCACCAATTTCAATGGTCGTACCAACACAATTGGTTGCTTACTTTGCAACTCTACACCGTGGTCTCGATGTGGATAAACCGCGTAACCTTGCTAAATCAGTAACGGTAGAATAAGCTAAAAAAGTCTAGTTATCTAGGCTTTTTCTTGTGAGCAAATTTATTGAAAGTAAAAATAATTAGTGATAGAATACCCTAAAACTAATACTAGACTAAAATCAAAAAACATCTTATAATAGTAGTTATGAAACTTACAAATGAAGAAACACAAAAAATTGAAAAACTCCTAAGAGATTCATCGTACGCCAAATATCACAAACGTCTACAGATTATTTATTTTCGCT
>NZ_SPGF01000103.1 GCF_005844455.1 Streptococcus mitis
AATGCTAGTTTTCATCCCAAGAACATTTTGGATGAACTTTGCATTCAAGATAAGCACTTTTTCTTACCTCTACCACCTTATTCACCAGATTTGAATCCTATTGAGCAAGCTTGGGCTATCTTGAAAAAGAAAGTGACAGATTTATTAAGGAAAGTTCCAAATATTTTTGAATGTTTAAAGTGCTTTTTTAAAACTAAATGACTATATAACTAGGATTATAGTGGATTGAATCTAGAGTACGCCATGGTTGCTAAAATATTTCTATACATTAATTTGATTTTCCTAATCAATTTATTCACATCTTATTTCAATCTACTATATAATATAAAATTATGAGTGATAGAGGAGGAAAATAATGCTTGATACGATAGCTCTACCGATTGAAGTCCGGCATATCATTCTCATTTTATTGTCTTGTTTTTCTGGTTTTATCATTGGCTATGAAAGAAAGTCTAAGCACAAGCAGGCTGGGAGAAAGACTCATATCTTGGTTGCCTTAACTGCAACTTTAATGATGATTTTATCAAAAGAAGCTTTCTTGGATACGCCTAATTATGATACTTCTAGGGTTGTGGCCCAAATCGTCAGTGGAATTAGTTTCATTGGTGGTGGTATTGTTTTCATGAGGGATAAAAAAATCAGTGGTATCACCACAGCAGCTGGTATTTGGGCAACTGCAGGGATTGGGATGGCAATTGGGGCAGACTTTGCCTTTCTAGGCTTATTTTGTAGTCTGATTGTCGTCTCTGTTCAGAAAAGTAGTTTCATATTTTTGAAGAGCGATACCCATTACCACATCAGAATGACTGGATTTGCGACCAATAAACCTTCAATTGATACCTTGAATATTCTCATTGAACAGAAGGGATTTTATAATCTAAATATTGACATGGACAGGAATGAAAGTGGTTATAATCTCACAATTAGAGCAGATCATGATAAGTCTATTTCTTACAAAAATATGGCTGAGGTTTTATGGCAATGTGACGAGAATTTTTATATAAATCAGGTTAAGATTGTATCATTAGAAGGATAGAGTTTTGTTTTCATAGCAAAACTCTTATTGGTGAATGGAGAAAGATACTTCTTATTCCCTATACTATGTATCAGGAGGAATTGACATAAAAGCATCAGATTGGCGCAGATAACCTAATGAATTTGGAATATCTTGAAAACAAAGATTAGTTTATAAGTTTTGGAATCGTTTTCTGTTACAATCTTTCGGGGAAGTAGTTGCTAAAAGATGTAAAAATTGATAGAATAAGGATTGTCTAAAAAATTTTAAGGAGAATCTATCAAATGGATTTCACATGGGCAATTAAATATGCCACTGAATTTTTGGGAACTGCTATTTTGGTCATTCTTGGAAATGGTGCAGTTGCCAACGTTGAACTTAAAGGTACGAAAGGTCACCAAAGTGGCTGGATCGTTATCGCTGTTGGTTATGGTATGGGGGTTATGATCCCAGCCTTGATGTTTGGTAACGTATCAGGTAACCACATTAACCCAGCCTTCACTCTTGGACTTGCGATCAGCGGTCTCTTCCCTTGGGCACAAGTTGCACCTTATATCATCGCACAAGTTTTGGGTGCTATCTTTGGTCAAGCCTTGGTTGTGGCAACACACCGCCCATACTACTTGAAAACTGAAAATCCAAACAACATCTTGGGTACTTTCTCAACAATTTCAAGTTTGGATAATGGGTCAAAAGAATCACATTTCGCAGCAACTGTTAATGGTTTTGTAAATGAGTTTGTTGGTTCATTTGTTCTTTTCTTTGCAGCCCTTGGATTGACTAAAAACTTCTTTGGTTCTGAAGTGCTTCAATACATGAAACAAATGGCTAGTCAAGCAGGTCAAAATGTTGACTTTTCTGATTTAGCAATCAAAGCCCAAGTAGCACCACATACTGCTTCAGGACTTTCAGTAGCTCACTTGGCACTTGGATTCCTTGTTATGGCCTTGGTAACATCACTTGGTGGACCTACAGGACCTGCCTTGAACCCAGCCCGTGACTTGGGACCACGTCTCCTTCATGCTTTCCTTCCAAAATCAGTTCTTGGTGAGCACAAAGGCGATTCAAAATGGTGGTATTCTTGGGTACCAGTAGTAGCGCCTATCGCAGCAGCAATCGCGGCAGTAGCTATCTTCAAATTCCTTTACCTATAAGAAATTTAGTTCTCAATCTATTGTAATGGATTGAAGAAAAGTTAAGATCTAGAAAGGACACATTTCGTCCTTTCTTTTTTGATGTTGAGAGCGATGAAAATCCGTTTTTTGAAGTTTTCAAAGTTCCGAAAACCAAAGGCATTTCGCTTGATAAGTTTAATGAGATTATTAGTCGCCTCCAATTTGGCGTTAGAATAGGGTAGTTGAAGGGCGTTGACAATCTTCTCTTTATCCTTGATGAAGGTTTTAAAGACAGTCTGAAAAAGAGGATGAACCAGCTTAAGATTGTCCTCAATGAGTCCGAAAAATTTGTCTGGCTCCTTGTTCTGAAAGTGAAAAAGCAAGAGCTGATAGATATTATAGTGTTGTCTCAAGTCTTCTAATACTCATCAAAAATCTATTCTGGACAAATCCATTTTCTGTGAACAATCTTCCTCAGGCATTCTTTTTCCAAATTTTGAATCACTGTTTCTAACTTCAAAATGACTTCTTCTAAAGATTTGAAGGCCTTGTTTTTGAATCCACGCTTTCGTATCTCTGCCCAAACTTGCTCAATGGGATTCATTTCTGGAGTGTAGGGAGGAATAAATGTACACGTGATATTTTCTGGCAACTCCAAAGCCTGAGACTTGTGCCAGGTG
>NZ_SPGF01000104.1 GCF_005844455.1 Streptococcus mitis
ATGAAAGCGCAGATTTTTCTTATCTTTGAGAGCTTTTGTGAGAATGTTTTTGTCATTGGTAGTAAATGTTGCTTGTGTCATATATCTATCATGCATCAATTTTTGATTTTTGTTAAGTATGAACAGCTAACCTTCACCCTTAGCTGGTTACCAAGTCAGCTGTCCACTTCCTGAAATGCAAAAATCTCCTAGCAGGCTTTCCTGCTAGGAGATTTTCTTGTGAGAGATACTTGCTTAAGCTTTAGAAATCGGATTTATCATCTGATGTTTATCAAACAATTTACCAATTAAGCTTCTTCGTCATCTTTACGACGACGGCCTGCAAGACCAAGACCAAGTAATGCACTTGCGGCTGCTGCTACCATAGCTACAGTAGAATCTGCTGTACCTGTATTTGGCAATTCTTTAGCTACTTTACGCGCATTTGCTTGTGCTGATGCTGTTTGACTAGCATTAGATGCTGCTTGAGTAGTAGCTGTATCTACAGCTGGTGTTTGAGCAGCTTGGTCGTTAGCTGGAGTTGCATGATCAGTTGATGAAGCAACTTTCGCCATAAAGCCTTCGATACGTTTAACCATTGCATCCACTTCTGCTTGACTTGCGTCTGCATTGGCAAATACTTTCTTAGCATCTGCTGATAATGCATTCGCTTCTTTTGCAGTTTCTGCATCAAGCTTAGCTGATTCTTTAACGATTAATTCATCTAATTGACGAATAGCACCTTCTAACTTCGCTTTATCCACTTTTGCATCAGTGTTAGTAGCTCCGTTATTGCCGCCACCATTTGATGGTACATATGGACGTTGTCTAAAGATATCTTTAGCTACGATTGTGTAAACTTTACCATCTTTAGTAATTACAGTTGCATTTCCTGCTTTGTCGAAGATAACTTCTACTACATCAGCATTTGCTCCTTTAATCTTAGCTTTTGCAGCTTCTTTTTCTGCATCTGTTAAGTTATTGAAGTCTGCTACTGTTTCTTTTTCGAAGTCAACATTGATGTTTTCACCGTTGTTCTTAGTTGCAACATCTTTAGCATCTTTAACTAATTGAGCTGCTGGAATTGTTGCTGTCTTACCATCTTCAGTTGTTACTGTTGCGTTTCCGTTTTCGTCTACTACTACAGTTGCACCTGGATTTACTGCTTTAATTGATTCTTTAACTTTTTCAATTTCGTCAGCTGTTAATTTAGCTTTATCTCCAACTAATACTCTAGTTGCTGGTGTGTTTACTCCATTTTGTTGAGTTGGATCAGTTAATTTATCTTCTGGAATTACTAAATCTAATTCTGGAATTACTAATACTGTTCCATCACCTTTAGTAACTATTACATCACCTTTATCAGTTACTACTACAGTTGATCCTGGGTTTACATCCTCTACTGCTTTCTTAACTTTTGCTTTTTCTTCATCTGTTAATTTAGCTGGATCTTTTACTTCTACCTTAGCTGCTGGTGTGTTTACTGCATTTCCTGCATTTTCTTTACCTGCATCTGCTGCTGATTTAGTTAAGTCTGCTGCTGGAATTGTTGCTGTTTTACCTTCTGGTGTCGTTACTGTTGCGTTTCCTTTATCGTCTACTACTACAGTTGCATCTGGATTTACAGCTTTAACTTTGTCTTCAATCGCTTTCTTCTCTTCTGGAGTTAAGTTAGCTGGATCTTTTACTACAGTTTTATCTGCTGGTTTAACGATGTCGTTTCCTGCATTTGGTTTAGTTGCAGCTTCTGGTGATTTAGTTAAGTCTGCTGCTGGAATTACTGCTGTCTTACCTTCTGGGGTTGTGACCGTTGCGTTTCCTTTATCGTCTACTACTACAGTTGCATCTGGATTTACAGCTTTAACTTTATCTTCGATCGCTTTCTTCTCTTCTGGAGTTAAGTTAGCTGGATCTTTAACGGCTGTCTTATCTGCTGGTTTATTTACATCATTTCCTGCATTTGGCTTAGCTGCTTCTTCTGGTGATTTAGTTAAGTCTGCTGCTGGAATTACTGCTGTTTTTCCTTCTGGGGTTGTGACTGTCGCATTTCCTTTATCATCTACAACTACTGTTGCATCTGGATTTACAGCTTTAACTTTGTCTTCAATCGCTTTCTTCTCTTCTGGAGTTAAGTTAGCTGGATCTTTTACTACAGTTTTATCTGCTGGTTTAACGATGTCGTTTCCTGCATTTGGTTTAGTTGCAGCTTCTGGTGATTTAGTTAAGTCTGCTGCTGGAATTACTGCTGTCTTACCTTCTGGGGTTGTGACCGTTGCGTTTCCTTTATCGTCTACTACTACAGTTGCATCTGGATTTACAGCTTTAACTTTATCTTCGATCGCTTTCTTCTCTTCTGGAGTTAAGTTAGCTGGATCTTTAACGGCTGTCTTATCTGCTGGTTTATTTACATCATTTCCTGCATTTGGCTTAGCTGCTTCTTCTGGTGATTTAGTTAAGTCTGCTGCTGGAATTACTGCTGTTTTTCCTTCTGGGGTTGTGACTGTCGCATTTCCTTTATCATCTACAACTACTGTTGCATCTGGATTTACAGCTTTAACTTTGTCTTCAATCGCTTTCTTCTCTTCTGGAGTTAAGTTAGCTGGATCTTTTACTACAGCTTTATCCGCTGGTGTATTTACGTCGTTTCCTGCATTTGGTTTAGTTGCAGCTTCTGGTGATTTATACTCAATTGTTTCCAAAAAGCAACTTTGTCCATTGTCTGCTGACAGTGGACTTTAAAACACTTTTTTCCAATCCT
>NZ_SPGF01000105.1 GCF_005844455.1 Streptococcus mitis
GCATCTTGAAATTTCACGAAAATACCTTTATTCCTGCTAAGCGTTCTAAACATCACCCCTTAACCCAAGAGGATAAGTAGTTGAATCGCGAGATAGCTAAAATGCGTATTGGAGTTGAGCACTTTAATGCCAAATTTAAAACCTTTCAAATCATGGCACAGCCCTATCGTAATCGTAGAAAACGGTTTGAATTAAGAGCTGAGTTGATTTGTGGCATCATCAACCACGAGATGATGTAGTTACCGAACAAGTCTAATACTTCGTCTCGGTTTTTTATGTATTTTTCAAGTAACAAAGCCACCACTCCCCCAGCAATGCAAGTGCAAAATCCTCTAGAATATGATAAAATAATGAAAAGGACTCTATTAAGGAGGAAAACATGAAAAAACAAACCGTCGCCGTCTTGGGGCCTGGTTCTTGGGGGACTGCCCTTTCACAAGTCTTAAATGACAATGGACACGAGGTACGTATTTGGGGAAATCTTCCCGAGCAAATCAATGAAATTAATACACACCATACTAATAAACACTACTTTAAAGATGTCGTTTTAGATGAGAAAATCATTGCCTACACTGACTTAGCAAAGACTCTGAAAGATGTGGATGCGATTTTGTTTGTTGTCCCAACAAAAGTGACACGACTTGTTGCCCAACAAGTTGCAAAAACCTTAGACCATAAGGCGATTATCATGCATGCATCAAAGGGATTAGAACCTGATAGCCATAAACGATTATCAACCATTCTTGAAGAAGAAATTCCTGAAGAGCTCCGCAGTGATATTGTCGTTGTATCAGGGCCTAGCCATGCAGAAGAGACCATTGTGCGTGACCTGACTTTAATCACAGCTGCTTCTAAAGATTTGCAAACAGCTCAATACGTTCAGGAGCTATTTAGCAATCACTACTTCCGACTTTATACCAATACGGATGTTATTGGAGTTGAAACTGCTGGTGCCCTTAAAAATATTATCGCTGTTGGTGCCGGAGCTTTACATGGTCTGGGATTTGGTGACAATGCCAAGGCGGCCATCATCGCTCGAGGCTTGGCAGAAATTACCCGCCTAGGGGTAGCACTCGGGGCCAGTCCATTAACCTATAGTGGCTTATCTGGTGTAGGTGATTTAATCGTAACAGGAACCTCCATCCACTCTCGTAACTGGAGAGCCGGAGATGCTCTTGGTCGTGGAGAATCCCTAGCTGATATCGAAACCAATATGGGCATGGTGATTGAAGGAATCTCAACGACTCGAGCAGCCTATGAACTAGCGCAAGAACTTGGAGTCTATATGCCCATTACACAGGCCATTTACCAAGTTATCTACCACGGAACCAATATTAAAGATGCCATTTATGACATCATGAACAATGAATTTAAAGCAGAAAATGAGTGGTCTTGACACTCTATAGAAAGGATTCTTATGACATCAAAAGTTAGAAAGGCAGTCATCCCTGCCGCTGGGCTTGGAACTCGATTTTTACCAGCAACCAAGGCCCTGGCCAAAGAAATGTTGCCAATTGTAGACAAACCAACTATCCAATTTATCGTGGAAGAGGCTCTCAAATCAGGTATTGAAGATATTCTAGTTGTCACTGGTAAATCAAAACGTTCTATTGAGGACCACTTTGACTCGAACTTTGAGCTTGAATACAATCTTAAGGAAAAAGGCAAAACAGATTTGTTAAAATTGGTAGATGAAGCAACTGGTATGCGCCTCCATTTCATTCGCCAAACTCACCCTCGTGGTCTTGGAGACGCTGTCCTACAAGCCAAAGCTTTTGTAGGGAATGAGCCCTTCGTTGTTATGCTGGGTGATGACCTTATGGACATCACAAATGAGAATGCCGTTCCTTTGACAAAACAACTGATGAATGATTACGAGACGACACACGCATCAACCATTGCTGTCATGCCCGTACCGCACGAAGACGTTTCATCATATGGAGTTATCGCTCCTCAAGGTGAAGGGATTAATGGTCTCTATAGCGTTGAAACTTTCGTTGAAAAACCAGTTCCCGAAGATGCACCAAGTGATTTAGCAATTATCGGTCGCTATCTTCTGACACCAGAAATTTTTGATATCCTCGAAAAGCAAGCTCCTGGTGCTGGAAATGAAATCCAGCTTACCGACGCTATTGATACGCTTAATAAAACACAACGTGTTTTCGCCCGTGAATTTACAGGAGCTCGTTACGACGTTGGGCATAAGTTTGGATTTATGAAAACATCTATTGACTACGCCCTCAAGCACCCACAAGTCAAAGATGACTTGAAAGACTACCTCATCCAACTCGGAAAAGAATTGGCTGAGAAGGAATAACAAAATCATTTATATAAAGATTAGCCACACATAAATTAAGTAAATTCTCTACTTGAATCTACCTATTTCATAAAAACTAATGAAAACACTATACTTGTATTTGTTTTTTCATTAAAACAAGAGTAGAATAAATTAGTATAGTAAAAACAAAAAAGCACCGAATCAGTCAATGTCATTAAGTTAAGAAATTCAAATACAATTCTGTATTTGGGTTTCTTTTTTATGTGATAAACTTATAGTTAAGGAGGGATTTCCCATGATAAAACAAATAAAAGCCCACTTGAATAAGAGTAT
>NZ_SPGF01000106.1 GCF_005844455.1 Streptococcus mitis
CACCTGGCACAAGTCTCAGGCTTTGGAGTTGCCAGAAAATATCACGTGTACATTTATTCCTCCATACACTCCAGAAATGAATCCCATTGAGCAAGTTTGGGCAGAGATACGAAAGCGTGGATTCAAAAACAAGGCCTTCAAATCTTTAGAAGAAGTCATTTTGAAGTTAGAAACAGTGATTCAAAATTTGGAAATAGAATGCCTGAGGAAGATTGTTCACAGAAAATGGATTTGTCCAGAATAGATTTTTGATGAGTGTTAGAAGTAGTTTTTATCCGTCTATTTAGAGTTGATTACAAATGATCTTGAAAGAAATTATTGACTTGAATGTGGATATAAGATTTATTCACTGATTATAATGTTTAAATAGCGCTCCAAAGCAAAGAATTATCCTCATGAGTATGAATATTATAAAATTTGTCCCAAACTTAATCTATAGTAATCAATTTATTAAAAATAAACATTGTAGTCGTATTTTAAAGATTGTTTTTCCAACAATTCTTTAGGTTTCTTTTTGTTTATAAATCTTATAAATTAACTACCTCCAAACCATGTTCTGTCAAGCGATAGATGGTCGAACAGACCTCTTTTAAGAAACGACTGTCATGCGAAACAGTGACGAGACCGCCTGGATAAGTGGCAAAGAGTTTTCTGATTTGGGGTTGAGAAGTGGGAGAAAAGTTTCGTGTGGGTTCATCTAAGAGGAGAAAGTTTGGTTTGCGTAACACTAAATCCAAAAGCAGGAGTTTACCTTGTTGCCCGCCAGACAAAGAGCGGATTTGGTGATGCATCTCTGGATAACTAAAATTGAGACTGGCTAAGTGAGATTGAATTTTCTGTAGTTCTTCTTTTTGTCCAGTTTGGCTGAGATAGTCTACTGGAGATAGACTTAATTGCAGTTTTTTGTGGTAATCTTGTGGCATAAAACCAAGAGAAACCTCTCTTTTGGCGCTTAGTAGTTGTTGTAACTTGGCTAACAGAGTTGATTTTCCAACACCATTTGGTCCGATGATACCGATTTTTTCTTTGCCACGGACAGTTAGTTGTAACTCCTGAACTAAAACTCGCTCGCCAATGGACAAATTTTCTTTTTCCAGTTGGATTAATGTTTTAGAAGCTGGTAATGGTTGGATCTCTGAAAAGAAAAGTTGGATTTGTTCTTCTTCAAGTGGCTTTTGAGTCATGGACTGAGCTGCTTTTTCGTAACGTTTTTCTTGAGAGAGAACATTTTTCATCTTTTTAGCTAATAGGCGGCCCGCAACATCATTTTTAGTGTTACGCAAGGCAGTTTCTACCTTTTGCTTAACTCTGCGATGCTTTTCCATGTTTTTATTGTAGGCTCTCTGGTCATTGGCAGCTTGCTGGCTTTGTCTGACAAAATTAACCTTTCGCTGGTCGCTATAGCTATCATAATCTAAATGCTCTACTAGTGTTTCCGCTTCCTTTCGGTGCTTAACCAGTCGTAAGTGGATAATGGTATCTGCCGTTTGAGAGAGGAATTCTTCATCATGAGAAATGAAAATAACGGTTTGCCTCATCTTCTGAATTTGACCTTTTAGCCAATCAATCGTCTCAAGATCTAGGTCATTTGAAGGTTCATCTAAAAATAGAATGTCAAAGGGTTTGGCCAATTCATGGATGAGTTGAACTTTCAAAGCTTCGCCTCCCGAGAGGCTACCAATTTCTTGGTCGCTAGCAAAACGGTCGCTATCAAAGTGCAATTCCTCCGCCAAACGATAAAGAATGCTGTAGTCTAAATCAGCAGAATCCAAAAAGAAGTAGTCGTGTAGAGATCTTTTTTTCAGATGCTCAGCTAGCTTTTGAGGAATGTAGGCTAGTGACTGAAGGTCGGATTGGATGTCTCCCTTGATAGTGAAATCAAGCAATGCTTCCCCCATTAAAGCTCGTAGTAAGGTCGATTTGCCATTTCCTTCTTCACCAATAATAGCAACCTTTCCCCCGTCTTGGATAGTCATGGTTAGGTCAGATACAAGATCTCGTAGATCTTTGTTTTGAGTGATGGTCAGATGATTGATTTTTATCATATTGTTGCCCTTTCTAGAATGTCCATAGTGCATAACAAAAAGCTCTACTTTACCTAGTAGAGCCCAAAGTCACTGTCCAAAACTCTATTATCCTCGTTGAAAAGCTCGTCAAACTAGCTTGGAGTTGCCTAATCTAACCCAAGAGGAGCATAGCTTTCTAGTTTTTTGATTTTCAATGAGGACAAGATACTAGAAAATCTAGTATAAAAAGAGCACACAAAAAGAGACAAAAACAAGATCTACTAAATAAAGATTCTTTATTTGATAGACTTAGTTGTTCATGTCTCCCTTACCTCCGAGTATTAGTACCTTTATCCTATACCTTTCAGGAAATTTTGTCAATAGAAAACAAGTAATCTCAAGATCTAAAATCCAAAAAGCTAACTTCTCAAAGCAACTTCCACTTGGCTGGTCAAAGTGGAAATTAGTCTAAAACGGATTTTTATGGTGGAATTAAGTGTGAGACGTTTAA
>NZ_SPGF01000107.1 GCF_005844455.1 Streptococcus mitis
TGATTGTGGATGCAACAGAGGTAAAAATCAATCGTCCTAAAAAAATCAACTAGCCAATTATTCTGGTAAAAAGAAATATCATGCTATGAAGGCTCAAGCGATTGTCACAAGCCAAGGGAGAATTGTTTCTTTGGATATCGCTGTGAACTATTGCCACGATATGAAATTGTTCAAAATGAGTCGCAGAAACATCGGACAAGCTGGTAAAATCTTGGCAGACAGTGGTTATCAAGGGATCATGAAGATGTATTCACAAGCGCAAACTCCGAGGAAATCAAGCAAACTTAAGCCACTAACTCTTGAAGATAAAGCCTATAACCATGTGCTATCTAAAGAGAGAATCAAGGTTGAGAATATTTTTGCCAAAGTAAAAACGTTTAAAATATTTTCAACAACCTATCGAAATCGACGCAAACGGTTTGGATTACGAATGAATTTGATTGCTGGCATTATCAACCGTGAACTAGGATTCTAGTTTCGCAGGAAGTCTAAAGTGCAAACTAGGAAGCTAGCCACAGGCTGCTCAAAACACTGTTTTGAGGTTGTGGATAGAACTGACGAAGTCAGTAACCATACATACGGCAAGGTGAAGCTGACGTGGTTTGAATTTGATTTTCGAAGAGTATAACATTCTCTTGTAATATGATGGCATAAGTGCTAAAATAAACAAGAAAACTCGCAATAGAAACCGCAGAACAGCTATTTTCCGGTATCATTTCATAAATCATTAAAGGAACAATAATGGCATTGAAGAATGCTTCTAAAAGGGGTGGAGATCATGTAAGGCACAGATTAACAAGTGACAGACAAAAGAAATATGAATACACTTGTTAAAGGAGAAAATATGTTAATAAGAAATTATCGGAAAAATATTGGCCTGATGGTCGGAGTTGAGTTTTTTGCATTTCTAGGGATTACCAGTTTTTGGATTCTCTTTCTCAGTCAAAACGGAATGTCTCTTTGGCAGATTGGACTTCTGGAGAGTATTTTTCATACGACCAGTCTTCTCTGTGAAATTCCATCTGGTATGTTAGCTGACCGCTATTCCTATAAGACTAACCTTTATTTAAGTCGAATAGCAGGGATTGTGTCTTCCATTCTCATGTTGGCTGGGCAGGGAAATTTTTGGATTTATGCCCTAGCTATGGCGGTGAGTGCCTTGTCTTATAATTTTGATTCAGGAACAAGCGCAGCAATGGTCTATGACTCGGCTGTAGAGGCTGGACTCAAGGAGCGTTATCTATCCATTTCGAGCTTTATGTCAGGAGTGGCAGAAGGAACTCGGTCTTTGGGGACCGTTTTGGCAGGATTTTTTGTCCATGGTCAATTGCACCTGACCTACTATATCATGATTGCCACTTCTATCATAGTTCTTTTCCTGATTTGGATGCTGAAAGAACCCAGTGTCAAGCTAGAAAAAGCTGATAGTGTGACCATGAAACAGATTATTTGGACTGTTAAGGATGAGTTGAAGCGAAATCCCATGCTTTTCAACTGGATGATTTTGTCTCAGATTGTCGGAGTACTCATGTGCATGTTTTACTTTTACTATCAAAATCAGTTACCAGATTTAAGTAGTTACCAGATTTAAGTAGTTGGCAAATTTCAGCAGTTATGCTACTTGGTAGTCTCTTGAATATCGTCGCAGTCTATCTAGCGAGTAAGATTGGAAAGAAATATGCTACCTTGAAGCTTTTCCCTATCCTCGTCCTGCTGACTGGCGTCACCTATATGTTGTCCTACTTTGGGACACCTCTAATCTATATTTTGATTTATTTGATTAGTAATGCTCTATATGCTCTTTTTCAGCCGATTTTTGACAACGATTTGCAAGAGCGCCTTCCAAGTGAAGTAAGGGCAACCATGCTGAGTGTCTACTCTATGATGTTTAGCCTGAGTATGATTGTATTCTTCCCACTGACAGGGTGGTTGATTGACCATTTAGGATTTGTAGTAACATTTCTTTATCTAGGCTTCTTTTTAGTCATGATTAGCCTTCTACTGCCTGTCTTTTTAGGAAAAATGGCTAAAAGAATGGATGATAAAGTGATTCTATAAAGTAAAGAACTTACGAAAACTTGAGTACCAAAGCTCAGGTTTTTTAATATGTTAATTTTGGAGCTGTCTTTAATTTTCTTGCTCGGTTTTAATACTTAACAAAAATCAAAAATTCACATATAATAGATATATGACACAAACAACATTTACTACCAATGACAAAAACATTCTCACAAAAGCTCTCAAAGATAAGAAAAATCTGCGCTTTCATAAACGA
>NZ_SPGF01000108.1 GCF_005844455.1 Streptococcus mitis
AATGCTAGTTTTCATCCCAAGAACATTTTGGATGAACTTTGCATTCAAGATAAGCACTTTTTCTTACCTCTACCACCTTATTCACCAGATTTGAATCCTATTGAGCAAGCTTGGGCTATCTTGAAAAAGAAAGTGACAGATTTATTAAGGAAAGTTCCAAATATTTTTGAATGTTTAAAGTGCTTTTTTAAAACTAAATGACTATAAAATCTTGGCTGACAGTGGTTATCAAGGACTCATGAAGATGTATTCACATGCGCAAACTCCGAGGAAATCAAGAAAACTTAAGCCACTAACTCTTGAAGATAAAGCCTATAACCATGCGCTATCCAAAGAGAGAATCAAGGTTGAGAATATTTTTGCCAAAGTAAAAACGTTTAAAATATTTTCAACAACCTATCGAAATCGACGCAAACGGTTTGGATTACGAATGAATTTGATTGCTGGCATTATCAACCGTGAACTAGGATTTTAGTTTCGCAGGGAGTCTATTCTAAAAAATCAATCTACGGATAATTTAGATGAGGTTATAAATGATTATATTAGAGTTATATCAAAATAATTATTCTAAAGATTTAGTCGCATTTGATTCCATAGAAGATGGGGAAGCCTTTGTAGCTCAAATTCCGGGATACACTCTGGAAACAGAAGATGGTTTTGAAGTGGAGTATTTTAATCCTAAAAACATACCGGATTATATGGAAATTATTTTTAACGGAAATATTGTTCCTCTATCTAAATTTATGTTCGATCCTGAGGAAAATGTAGACATTATTTGGAAAGAGATTTCAAATTTATCCCTCAAAAACGATAGAGTAATCGAAGGATATTCAAAAATCGATGCATATGTTGTTAACAACGATGAAGTTAAAACCTATGTCGAAGCGAGAGAAGTGAACTATAGCCAGGCAAAAGACTTTCTAGAAGGCAGTGGATATGAAGTAGATAGAAGCTTTTTCGGAAGTGAAGACGGTGAAGCGATTCTTTACAGAAAAAAAGGGAGCGAAGATTGGCATTTCTTGTGTCACTTAGACCCAATGTTTGTAGAGATTGAAGATGTAGAAGGATATGTGAAGGAAGTACTAGAAGGATTGATCTAAGGAATTGAAGAATGCTATAAAAGGAGGTATCTTATGCTAGGAGCAATTATTGGAGATATTGTCGGTTCTGTTTACGAATGGAACAATATCAAAACAAAGGACTTTCCTTTATTTCGGAAAGACTGCTTTTTCACAGATGACACGGTTATGACCTGTGCAGTCGCAGAAGCAATCATGAATGGTGGGCAGAAGGATTACTTTATTGATGCTATGAAGAAATATGGTAGAATGTATCCGAATGCTGATTACGGTGCTCGGTTTAATGCATGGTTAAACAGTGATAACCGTGAGCCTTATAATAGCTTCGGGAATGGATCAGCTATGCGTGTTTCTCCCTGTGCTTGGGTCATGGACTGTGGTTTTTATGCAAGATCTGGTATGTGGCCATCATCTAGAAGACTTGCGAGTCTTTCTGCTGAGGTAACTCATAACCATCCAGAAGGTATCAAAGGTGCCATGGCTACAGCTGATGCTATCTTTCTGTGTCGTTTTTACTTTGGTGGTTATTGTAGAGAATACGAGCAACCAATTAATGACAATCATACAGAGTGTAAAAGACGGATTAAGGATTATATAGAGAAAGAATACGGTTATAATCTATCTCAAACTTTAGATGAAATCCGTCCTAACTATCGTTTTAACGAAACATGTCAGGAAACTGTCCCTCAAGCCATTATCGCCTTTCTTGAAAGTACAGACTTTGAAGATGCGATAAGAAACGCCATCTCACTTGGTGGTGACAGTGATACACTTACTGCAATCACTGGCAGTATAGCAGAGGCAGCTTATGGTATTCCTGATTGGATAAAGGAAAAAGCCTATTCTTACTTGGATAAACCCTTAAAGGATGTATTAAGGCGATGGGATAATAATACTTAACAAAAATCAAAAATTGACGTATAATAGATATATGACACAAGCAACATTTACTACCAATGACAAAAACATTCTCACAAAAGCTCTCAAAGATAAGAAAAATCTGCGCTTTCATAAACGA
>NZ_SPGF01000109.1 GCF_005844455.1 Streptococcus mitis
TCGTACATCAGTTAATTGTTTGCTTGCTTCATAATTCATAGAACTATTGTACCATATTTTGTTTCGCAGGAAGTCTATTGTAGCATTCAGATGGTCAAGTGAATCAAAAGCAGTTTCAATGACAGTATAAGCTTTTTCTACCAGAGTTTTTAGATGTTTTGGGGCATCAATGCCATAAGTGTACTCAAAGTATTTAGGAAACCAGGTTTCAGTGGTAAAAGTACCAAACTGGATTCTCCATAGTAGAATGATATCACCTGCTAGTAAATCATCTGTTAATAATTCCATGTTTCTTTTGGGAACGGGCTTGGGATTTAGGAGCCAAGCATCCAAATCACGTTCAGGAGAGATGAAGGGTTTGACTTGGTGGTCTTTATAAAATTTTTCTAAAATAGTATTCATGACATTCTCTTTCTTATTTTTCTTTAAAATTATAACAAATTTCTAAAAGCTTTAAAAATTTTATAGTCTGTCAAGTTTTTTTCTTGACACCTGTCAGAAATCTGCTATAATAGAACATGTGCTAAATAGCTCAGCTATTTCACCGAAATAAAAAATAAGAAAAGAGACTTTAAAAATGGCAGTTAAAATCCGTTTGACTCGTATGGGTTCTAAGAAAAAACCTTTCTACCGTATCAACGTAGCAGATTCACGTTCACCACGTGACGGACGTTTCATCGAAACAGTTGGAACTTACAACCCACTTGTTGCTGAAAACCAAGTAACTTTGAAAGAAGACCGCGTTCTTGCATGGTTGGCTGATGGAGCTCAACCTTCAGATACAGTTCGTAACATCCTTTCAAAAGAAGGCGTATTGAAGAAATTCCACGATTCTAAATTCTCAAAATAAGTTTAAAGTAGGTTGACAGATGGATACGATTGAAAATCTCATTATTGCGATTGTGAAACCCTTGATTTCACAACCAGATGCCTTAACTATCAAGATTGAAGATACACCAGAATTTTTGGAATATCATTTGGATCTTGATCAAAGCGATGTGGGTCGTGTAATCGGTCGTAAGGGTCGCACTATTTCTGCGATAAGAACGATTGTCTACTCTGTCCCAACTGAAGACAAAAAAGTAAGAATCGTTATTGACGAAAAATAAGAAGGGCGGGACGAATGTCTCGCTTTTTTTGCAAGGAGCAGGATATGAAGGATTTAACGTTTAGACAATTACAAGACTACTTACTCGAACATTACCAGCAGTCTCGAACTGAGGAAGGTCTTTTTATCAAGCTTGTGGAGGAAGTCGGAGAAGTAGCCGAAGTTTTGAATGGGCGCTCTGGCCGAAAAGATGGGGTTCAAGACTCGAACGAGGAACTTGCTAAAGAACTGGCTGATATCATCCACTACACCGTCGCAATCGCAGCCATCAACGGCATAGATCTAACCAAGACCATTTTTGAAAAAGACAAAAAGGCGGCTATCAAGTACCGACATGAACGTGATTTGGAAGGTTTTTTGAAGGGGAACATCTAAGACGATAAGAAATCAATTTTTGACTAATAAAGAAGGTATTAGTAAATATAAGAAAGATAAAGCAAGGAAAATGGTGGATTATGCTATCAAAGTGAGTAATCTCCAAGAGGTAGACAAGCTAGAACTTGTGAGACAAGAAGGAGAAAATCAGGTCATAATAGCTGACTCCTTTATAGGCAATGAGAAAGAATTTATCAGCTTGAAAGAGTGATAGCAGGTATAAAATACTAATCCTAGAAATAGCATCTAGGATTTTACTATGGTAAAATGGAAAGACGGTCTCAAAAATTCTAATCAATCTTGAGAATAGATATTTTTAAAAGGAGTAACACTCCCAATGTCATTAAGTTAAGAAATTCAAATACAATTCTGTATTTGGGTTTCTTTTTTTATGTGATAAACTTATAGTTAAGGAGGGATTTCCCATGATAAAATAAATAAAAGCCCACTTGAATAAGAGTATTCAGAGTATCATTGGTCAAAAAGTTGAGTTCGTCAAACAAGATGAACAG
>NZ_SPGF01000010.1 GCF_005844455.1 Streptococcus mitis
AGAACTTTTTTACGAAAATCTATTGAATATGCCATAAGAATATTATACCACATTGTGTACTATTTTTGGTTCATTTTGCATATATTGAAGAAAAAATCTAGAATCTATGCAAAATGTAAGATGGCAACTGATCTCGTTTTTCGTAAATTAGAGAATATTTTTGGTGAACTCAGAGTGTGTGTTAGAGACAAGTAGGCCAGCGTAGTAGAGTTAGGATTCATCTTAATGAGCATGATGAGCATGGGGGTTACAAAATTGTCCAAGAATTCAATCTACAAATCAGCTATTTAAAAAGTACACAATGATTTCAGCTTGATTGTGAGAAAAGCTGGAATCATTGCGTGCTTTTAATTAGAAGTTGGTTTTTGCCCAGCCTCTTTTATAGTCTATTTCGGAAAACTTCATACATAAGAATGGCTGCAGCAACACTGGCATTGAGGCTTTGAACATGTCCATTCATCGGAATGGTAATCATTTCATCGACCTGTTTTTTGATGTTGCTAGAAATGCCTTTTCCTTCATTTCCGATGATGAGGGCGATTTTCCCTTTTGTATTCCACTTGTGGCAAGGAGTACCGTTCATATCCGTTCCAAAGGTCCAGAAGCCTTCATCCTTGAGTTTGTCCAGAGTTTGGCTCAGATTGGTCACTCGAGCGATTGGAACGTGCTCAATAGCACCTGTGGCCGTTTTGGCAACGACAGGAGTAACACCGACAGCACGGTGCTTGGGAATGATGACACCTGAAACATTGGTTGCATCGGCTGTTCTCAGGATGGATCCTAGGTTGTGAGGGTCAGTTAAGCCATCCAGAATCAATAGAAGTGGATTTTCTTCTTGGCGTGTTTTGGCAAGGATGTGATCCAGCTCACTATAGGCAAATTCGGATACTCGTAAAACAAAACCTTGGTGAACAGCACCTTCAGTCATCTCAGAGAGGGATTTTTTTGAAGTCCAAGAAATGGAGACTTTCTTTTCTGTAGCCAGTTCCTTGACTTTTTCAACATTCTTACCTCGGAGGTCTTCTTGGAGGTAGAGTTTGTTTCCTGTGTTTGCAAGTAGGGCTTCGGTAACGGCGTGGACGCCATAGACAATATCATTTGTTTTCATGCCTCTATTATAACACAAAACCCCGTCTTGCAACGGGATTTTCTTTATTCAAGAATTAGTAAACCATCTTTAACTTCAAATGGGTCTTTTTCATTGATACGATCGTAAAACATGATTCCGTTGATGTGGTCAATTTCATGCTGAACAACGATGGAGTTGTAACCTTTGAGCTTAATACGGTGTTTTTCGCCGTTCTTGTCAAAGTAGTCAACAGTAACGCGGGCATGGCGAACAACATAGCCAGGTACGTTGCGGTCAACAGAGAGGCAACCTTCTCCTTCGCCAAGAGCAGCGTCTTGAACAGAGTGAGAGACGATTTTTGGATTATACATAATAGCTTGTAAGTCGTAAGCTTCCTCTGGAGTTTCACCTTCTTCAACAATATTTGGTACTAAAACAGCGATAATGCGTTTTGAGATATCCAATTGGGGAGCAGCAAGTCCAACCCCACCTCGTAGCCCCATTTTTTCAGCCATGACAGGATCTTGGGAATGTTTGAGGAATTGCATCATCTTTTCACCAAGGATGATTTCCTGGTCAGACAAGGGGAAAGTGACTTCCTCAGCAACTGCGCGTAGAGTTGGATTCCCCTCGCGGATAATATCTTTCATATCAATTAAGTGAGCAGCTTTTGTAATACGTTCTATAGCAGACATTTTCTCTCCTTTCATTACCTCTACATGATATCACAAAATGACAAGAATTGAAAGTATTACAGCCTTTAGGATTTATAGAAAATAGATAGGAAGTTTAATTCATACTCAATGAAAATCAAAGAGCAAACTAGGAAGCTAGCCGTAGGTTGCTCAAAGCACTGCTTTGAGGTTGTAGATAGAACTGACGAAGTCGGTAACATATATACGGTAAGGCGACGCTGACGTGGTTTGAATTTGATTTTCGAAGAGTATCAATTGTGAAAGAATTACTTATCTGTGATATAATAAAAAGAAAAGGCTTGCATTAGAAAGTAGGGAGAATGAAGATGCAAAGAAGACAAGATAGACATAAACGTGGACCAGTTTTTCGCTTTGTGAAAGGTTTGGTCAACTTTTTTAGACGTTATCGTAAGTGGAGTAACAAGGGATTTGTGGCTATACTCTTGCTAGCGGTTACTTTATCAATGGGCTTGGTCCTATTCTTTGAAAGTTTCCAAGGAATTCCCTTAACCAGTCAAAAACGAGAAGCTATTTCTCAAGAAGGAACTAAGCAAAAGTCTCAGGAGCAGGAAGAGGAAAAAACTGCTAGAATTATGGCTCATGGTGATTTGCTTTATCATGATATTCTTTACTTTTCAGCAAAAAAGGATGATGGAACGTATGATTTTCATGAGAATTTTGAGTATGTTACTCCTTGGCTTAAGCAAGCAGACTTAGCTATTGGTGACTTTGAAGGAACCATTAATAAGGATCATTATTTAGCAGGTTATCCTCTCTTTAATGCTCCTGCTGAAGTTATGGATGCCATTAAGGATGCAGGTTATCATGTTCTAGATTTGGCTCATAATCATATTTTGGATTCGCAAATTGAGGGGGTTATTTCAACGGCAAATGCTATCGAAAAAGCTGGAATCACTCCAATCGGAGTTTATACGCACGAGCCACGTGATCAGGCTCCGCTGGTCATTAAGGAAGTGAATGGTATCAAGGTTGCGCTTTTGGCTTATTCTTATGGATTTAATGGAATTGAGCAAAATATTTCTCAAGAGGATTATAATCACTATCTTTCAGATTTAGATGAGAATAAAATGAAGTCTGAAATTGAACGGGCGGAAAAGGAAGCAGATATCACCATTATCATGCCACAAATGGGTGTTGAGTATCGCATAGAACCGACTGAAGAGCAAAAAGCTTTGTATCACAAGATGATTGATTGGGGAGCAGATATTATCTTTGGAGGGCATCCACACGTAGTTGAACCGTCTGAAATTGTTGAAAAAGATGGGGACAAGAAACTCATTATCTATTCAATGGGGAACTTCATTTCTAATCAACGAATTGAGACCATGCAAGGGGTAGAGAATGCTAAGTGGACTGAACGTGGCGTTCTCATGGATGTAACCATTAAGAAGAAGGATGGAAAAACAACTATCGGAACAGCTAAAGCTCATCCTACTTGGGTCAATCGAACACCAAAGGGAACCTTTTCACCAGAAGGCTATCCTTTATATCATTATCAAACCTATATCTTGGAAGATTTCATAGAGGGTGGCAGTCATCGTGATCAATTAGATGAAGCGACTAAGGAACGAATTGATACAGCCTACAAAGAAATGAATGAACATGTGGGATTGAAGTGGGATTAGCTTGAATCCAGAGGGAAGTAAATGGCTATTAAGGTAATTGCGACAGATATGGATGGGACCTTGCTGGATGCTAGAGGCCAGCTTGATCTCCCACGATTGGAAAAGATTTTAGATCAGTTGGATCAAAGGGGTGTTCGTTTTGTCATCGCGACGGGCAATGAAATTCACCGCATGAGGCAACTACTGGAGCACTTGGTGAATCGAGTGGTTATGGTTGTTGCCAATGGTGCTCGTATTTTTGAAAATAATGAACTGATTCAGGCCCAGACTTGGGATGATGCCATTGTCGATAAGGCTTTGGCTCATTTCAATTGTCGAGCGTGTCAGGACCAATTTGTTGTAACGGGGATGAAGGGTGGTTTTGTCAAAGAAGGTACGATTTTTACAGACCTTGAAAGTTTTATGACTCCAGAAATGATTGAAAAATTCTACCAACGGATGCAATTTGTGGACGAATTAACCTCTGACCTCTTTGGTGGTGTGCTCAAGATGAGCATGGTTGTTGGCGAGGAGCGTTTGAGTTCGGTCTTGGAAGAGATTAATGACCTCTTTGATGGCCGTGTCCGGGCTGTATCCAGTGGCTATGGTTGCATTGATATTCTCCAATCTGGGATTCATAAAGCATGGGGCTTGGAAAAATTACTCAAGCGCTGGGAATTAACCCCCCAACAAATTATGGCTTTTGGTGA
Source organism: Streptococcus mitis (assembly GCF_005844455.1). Taxonomy (GTDB): domain Bacteria; phylum Bacillota; class Bacilli; order Lactobacillales; family Streptococcaceae; genus Streptococcus; species Streptococcus mitis_BF. The sequence continues at coordinate 4,100 of NZ_SPGF01000010.1, forward strand.
CAGTGAAAATGATGTTGAAATGCTTGAAATGGCTGGAATTGCCTATGCGATGGAAAATGCTGATGATAAGGCCAAAGCTGTGGCGACTGTTCTAGCGCCAGCCAATAGCCAAGGAGGAGTTTATCAAGTCTTGGAAAACTGGTTAGAAAAAGGAGAATGAAGTGGCAGTACAGTTATTAGAAAATTGGTTACTAAAGGAACAAGAAAAAATCCAAACCAAGTATCGTCACTTAAATCAGGTTTCCATTGTAGAGCCCGATATTCTCTTTATTGGGGACTCCATTGTTGAGTATTACCCTCTGCAGGAGCTGTTTGGGACTGCAAAGACGATTGTCAATCGAGGCATTCGAGGATATCAGACAGGGCTGTTGCTAGATAACCTTGATGCTCATCTTTATGGTGGGGCGTTAGATAAAATTGTCCTTTTAATTGGGACGAACGATATCGGAAAAGATGTGCCTTTGAATGATGCTCTCAATAATCTCGAAGCAATCATTCAATTCATTGCTCGCGATTACCCACTGACAGAGATTAAATTGCTTTCCATTTTGCCAGTCAATGAGGGAGAGGAGTACAAGCAGACAGTTTATATCCGCACGAATGAAAAAATTCAGAACTGGAATCAAGCCTATCAAGAGTTTGCTTCTGCCTATATGCAGGTGGAATTTGTGCCAGTTTTTGATAGTTTGACAGACCAAGCAGGCCAACTCAAAAAAGACTACACTACTGACGGACTGCACCTCAGTATTGCGGGTTATCAGGTTTTGTCAAAAGCCTTGAAAGACTATCTTTTTTAGTTAGTTGATTTCCTTTTTGCATTTTTGACTTAGATAAGGTATAATTGTTTTATTGTCTTTTGGGGTCGTTACGGATTCGACAGGCATTATGAGGCATATTTTGCGACTCGTGTGGCGACGTAAACGCTCAGTTAAATATAACTGCAAAAAATAACACTTCTTACGCTCTAGCTGCCTAAAAAACAGCAGGCGTGACCCGATTTGGATTGCTCGTGTTCAATGACAGGTCTTATTATTAGCGAGATACGATTAAGTCTTGTTTAGCGACTTGATAAGAGATTGATAGACTCGCAGTTTCTAGGCTTGAGTTATGTGTCGAGGGACTGTTAAAATAATACATAACCTATGGTTGTAGACAAATATGTTGGCAGGTGTTTGGACGTGGGTTCGACTCCCACCGGCTCCATTATTCCTTTGCATTCCTTTGCATTCTTTTGCATTCCTTGGTAAAACGTTGTTAAATCAACGTTTTTTGTTTTTGTCTTTGGTATTCCTTGGTATTCTTTTGCGAAAAAGACAGACCCTAAAACAGACCCTCTTTTTGAAGAAGGTCTGTCGTGTTTAAAAATCAATATAATTGGCAAAGCGTTCTCCGATGTCGTCCTTCGCTTGCTTGGTTATGTGAGTATAAACGTTCATGGTTGTCTTCAAGTCGGAATGCCCTAACCGATGTTGGACTTGCTTCAAAGTCATACCAGCGTCAAAACAAAGGCTAGCATGTGTATGTCTGAAACCGTGGATTTTAATTGGACGCAAGTCGCTGCCTTCCACAATTTTGATAAGCCACTTTCTGGGCAATGTGCTTGGAATTGGCTTTTTAAATTCATTTTCAAAAATGTATTTGGTGTTTGGATTTTGCTTTTTCCATTTTTTCAAAATACTTTTTGTCTTCTTGTCCAGACTGATTAGTCGATTACTGCTTACCGTTTTGGTGTTGCCTATCTCTTCGCCTGCAAAACCTCTTGTAATGGCCTTATTTATGTCCAGAGTATCATCTGTCCAGTCTTTCCATTCAAGGGCTAAAATTTCCCCTTTTCGTGCCCCTGTGAAGGCCAGAAGACGGAATAGAGTTATCTTCTCTAGATCCTTTGTCTTACTGACAAGTTTTAAGAATTCTTGAAGTTCGTCTTTGTTGTAAAAGTCGCTCTTGTTATCTGATTTCTTTCTTGTCGAGGTAATCACGCTATCAACTGGATTGGTTTCAATGTAGCCATGCCTGATTGCGTATTTAAAAACATTATTCATCAATCCTTTTAACTTACGACCATAGACTAATTTTCTAGACCATTCATTGGCCTGCTCTTGCATTTGAAGAGGAGTGATACTAGCTATTTTCCTATTGCCGAAAGCTGGATAGATGTGATTCTTAAAATTCCTAGATGTCTTGATGTATGTGCTTTCTTGCACTGTCTCAGAATAATCTTTAAGCCATTTTTTTGCGATTTCCTCAACCGTGATTTCTTTCCTTCTTTGCTCGCCACTCTCAATATCATCCTGAAGTTGAAGTAGTGCTGCCCTTGCTTTTGCCTTTGTGGCAAATCCTCTTCGTTTAATATACTTGTCTTTTCCATTTTCTTTTCCGACGTAAATTCTAAAACCAAAAGCCGTCTCTCCGTTTTTCTTTTTATAAGACTTAATTTCCATTGATTTTCACCTCATTTCTTGTTAAAATGGGTATAGTAAAGAGGGCTTTTTAATGCCTTTTACTATACAGAATTTCCTCACACTCAAAATTTGGCGATGGCGAGTGTGGGGATTTTTTTGAGTTGTTTCCAAAATGGAAACAGTTGCTTTTTGTTACTGTTAGTTGTACAATAGTGTTGAAAGGTGGGGCAATGATATGTTTTCTTTTTTTACTCACATCAATCAAAAGTGTCAAAAGATGGAGCAATCTAAAAAAGAAATGGAATTGCGCCACAATGAATTTGCTGATAGAGTCCGCATGGATATTAAAACAGGCGAGGGAGAACTCGATTTAAAAAGAGAGTGTTTTAATCAGCGCTACGGGCATCTATTTAGTCCTCGAAATAAATAGTAATAGGTCTTACTAGGTGGTCAGCCTTGCCTACCTTTACTAAACAGTTTGTTTTTGCTAAAATCAAATTAAGAAAGCAAAGAGGAGGAGTTAGTATGAAAAACATTCAAATCCTTTGGGGATATTTATTGTTGTATTCTATTTTTTCCCTCACTCTTTCTTTTTTAGACAGGAGTATTATTTTAATAACCTTTGTGATTTTTATTCTAGTCGTAAAAATCATCCCTCACTCTGATTCTCATCGGAATCCATTTGCGTTTGGGCTACGTTTTCGTAAGAGACATTAGGAGAGTCAACGCTTATTTTTTCGCTTTAGTCTGTAAAATTGGTTTTCTATTTGTCATTTTCCCCTGTTTTTGCACAATAGACCATGAAAAGATGGTTGCTATTGACATATTTAGCTTAAAAGTTTAGAATAGCTTTATAGGATTAGGTCAGGAAGCACACGTTGCCCTGACCTTTTTTTAATTCTCTCTGTATATACCCACGACTTCGCCGATGGTGCGAATATCGTTGCTTTCATCTAGATGTATATCAGCACATTCAGGGTTAAGGCTTTCTAAATACCCTTGACGCAGTTTCTTAACATAGTTAGCACCGTCTACTTGGAAGATGCCGATTGTGTTATAGTCAACTTGAGGTGTATTCTTTATAAATAGATAGTCGCCATTCTTTATCTTTGGCTCCATAGAGTTGCCGACGACATAAGCGATAGCGTCGTAGTCGTCTGGTATTTCATCTTCATAGAATGAAACTTCCATATCTAAATCGTCATCCTGCATCGAACCACTACCAGCAGAGACAACCCCAGTAACACGTCGGTAAGTCGTCTGTCTGTAGTCGTCCAGTCTGATGATAACTTCCGATACTTCGTTTATCTTCGTTTCTTCTTCGTTTTTTTGCTCATTCAGTTGCCTCTCGGCATAGGTCAGGACTTTGACCTGTCTTGGAGGTTTTAGTTGGTCGTAGATGGTTTGGATGGGGGATTTTGAGAGAAGATCTGGAGTAGCGTTGATTTGAATTTCTTGATCATCATCAAGCATATCAATTAAATCTTCTGCGGAAATTTGCATTCCTTTAGCAATTTTTTCTATTGTGTCATAAGATGGGACAATGGGCTTTTTCGATTTTGGATGTTCATTTTTTTCAAGCATAGAAATATATCCTTTTGTTAAATCAGATAATTCACAAAAAGCATCCATTGATAATTTATGCTCTGTTCTATATGATTTTAGCAATTCTCCTAACTTCATTTAAAAACCCCTTTCTATATATTGTTTAATCTATTATACATCTTTAAATAAAAAAAGTAAATTTTTTTGTTTAACACACTTGACATTTTATGTTTAACGTGTTAAACTATAATCAAGCTTAAGGAAAAGGAGGTAAGGCAAATGATGGAACACATCATAAAAAGCCTAGTAACCAAGGACACCACAACCGTCATCTTGGCACTAGGCTTAATCAGAGAAGCTCGTCTTTGGCATAAGCAGTACTTAGCTTACAAGCTCAAAGACAAAGAGCTTAAGAAAAAGTAGAGAAAGGGGCAGAAGCCCCAACCTCTACTTGATAGTGTACCATCATTTGCCGTGAAAAGCAATGGATGAAAATGTTGGATTGATAATCCTAGCAGGATTTGTGATTGTATCTTTCACTATTCGTAAGATAATGGAATACCGATGTGATAAAAAAGATAAGGAGTAGAAAAATGAAACCAAACCGATATCCGTATAGTGGAAAAAAAGGCCATACCTTAATAAAGGCAGACCCTGAGTTAGTTCAAAAAAAACTGATAGATTCAAAAAGTCTGACAACAACTTGGGATACAAATAAAATTAGTTGTCGCTCTTTAGAAGCCCAAGTTCTAGCATGGAATTTACCAAAGCAATAATGGCGCTTTTAGAAGTTGATTTTGACACATATTCAATAATGTTGACAATATGTTGAGCTTGTTCAGTATTAAGATTTAAATCTAACGAACTTAATTCAGATACAACGTATTCTACTAGTTGATTGTTTGAATCAAAATTTTGATCTATGTGTTTTGTTACAACTTCCATAAATTTATTAGAATCCATATTAAATCTCCTTTCTATTGAAATTTTGACTAAAACGGTGAGAGGTCCTAGTCAAGAATGATTATAACATAGATAGCAGAAAAACACAACATGTTGTTGATTAAATATATTTGTTTAACAACATATAGTGTTTTGGGGTGGTAAAAATGTGGGAACAATTAAACAGAATCATGCAAGAAAGAAATTTGAACGGACATCAATTATCTAAGATGTCTGGAGTCAATCGTAGTTTCTTTTCTGATTTGAAAAGCGGAAAGGTAAAATACCTTTCATGGCCTAATATATGCAAAATAGCTGATGCACTGGAAATCAGCATAGATGAATTAAGATAAGGGGGTGAGTGCGTGCAAGGAGAACGTTTAAGAAAATGGCGTGAAAAAGAGAAAATGTCTCAAGAGGAACTTGCAGAGAAGTCAAATGTTTCTCGAACAACAATACACTTGATTGAATCAGGTCAATCGTCAACAGTTAAAATTCGAACACTTCAAAAATTAGCAGTAGTTTTTAATAAGCAAGTGAAAGATTTTTTTTAAAGAAAATGTTTAACAAATTAAACAAAAAGAAAGGAGAACGAATGAATGAAATATCTTTATCAAACAATCTCAATCAGATTGAACTAGAAATCAATCATCACAAACAAATTGCAGGTCAGTCAATTTGGGAAATCGGAAGACGCCTAAATCATGTTAAGGAACATAATTTGGTACATGGACAGTTCGGACAATGGCTTGATAACATCAATATTTCACATAGTGAAGCTAGAAAGATGATGACCATAGCAAAACAACTTTCAAATCGTTCAACGTTGAACGATTTGGGAACATCAGCCCTTTATCTCATCGCAACACTTCCAGCGGAAGAGAAACAGGCTCAAATTAACAGGATTGAGCAAGGAGATAACCCAACGGTCAGAGAATTGCAAGATTTGAAGTTAAAATTTTCTGCAGCTAAAAGAAAAATACTGGAACTGCAAAAGGGGCAAGAACAGACTAAGGAAATCGTGAAAGAAGTTCCTGTTATGCCAGCAGACTACCAAGAAGCACTCCAGAATCACCAAAAACTAGAAGCCCGAGCCAAGTCGGCAGAGGAAAGGAATGCTTTTCTTGAAGCTCAATTAAAAGACCTCTACGACCAACGCGCAGAAGTGGATGAAAAATCAAATAAGTACGACGAATTGACAAAAGCCATCCAGCAATCCCAAGGGCAGTTGGACGACTACCAGAAAAAAATCGCTTCCTACAAGAATATCCTTAGCCTTATCCAGAAAGGGAATGATTTTCTTGCCAATATGGGCGGTCTTATCTACGCCGATGAAGAAAAAGTCTTACATACGGACGGTGTTGCTGGTCAGGAGTTCGACAGTTTCGTAAATCGAGGCATCCGATTCTTTACGGATTTACAAAAAATCAGAAATAAAGACAATCAAATCTTGGAAGGAGAAATTTTATGACGCATGAAATAGTTAAAAGCCAACCTAGCGAACTAACCCAAGAAGATATCTTGATTCAAGTTCTACAAACTCAAAAAGAATTGAAGCAAAATCAGGAAGTTTTAGCAGGGGATGTTGATTATTTAAAAAACGAGCAACCCGTCAATCCATCAATTTGTTTAGAGCTTGAAAATTTACGAAGAGTGAAAGTTATCAGGGCTCTTGGTGGTAAGGATAGTCAAGCTTATAAAGATCGCTCTTTTGCCAGCAAGGTCTTTCGTCAGGCTGCTAAAGACTTTAAAGAATTCTTTAGGATTCCACGGTATGACCTGCTGAAGAAAAAAGACGAAGAGAGGGCTTTTGATTACTGGAAGTCATGGGAACCATCACATAATACCAAGATGGAAATCAAGACCATGAATGGGTAAATGATAAGCAACTTAGAAGGGAGTAACCATGAACGAACTAGACGAAATTAAATTACTAAATCCAGTCACATTGCTTCAAAAATCGATTTTTAGACAAACTGAACACTTGTCAGACCAGTTAACAAAAAAGCTTCATCATTTAGAGGACTATAACAGTCCAATAGATGACGAAGCGCTGAAATTGGCGGCAGTGACAGCGGATTTCTATAAGTTACTAATCCAATCTCCGAGCATTGGAGCAGCCGTCAAGGAGATTGTGAGCGAGGGACATAAGAGTTAGAGCGGTTATGGCATCGTTTAAATCGTTAGGATTATAAAGTTTTAAACTATGAGCGTTTGTGTTTCGGTATAACTGTGCTATGGATAAAAGTAGGTGCTTTAAACCTTGATAAGCGCTTAGTTCTTCATCAGATTGTAATTTATTGCCATTTATGACAATAACGGGATTGTTCTTTTTGAAGCATTCTTCGATAAGTTTTCCAGAATCTAATGTAGAGCCTGTCATTTCTCTTATCCGATAAAATATTCCCTTGCTAGCCTCTAAGATTGCATGGAAATAGTTTTCTTGTAGTAATTCTTTGGAGCAATATTTTGAAACGAGAGGGTGTATGTCGCTGTCTTTCAATCGTTCTTCAAGGGTTTGGAGTCGCAACTTAGCATCTTTGAATGTTTGGACTTTTGTTATTTTTTGAACTTTTCCAGAATCGTCAAGTTCAAAACCTCTAAAAATCAGCGTTTTATTTATATTTTTCTTGAGAATTTCCCAATTTTCTGGTGCGTCAATATATTTACTCGGAACACAGATATACTCAACTGAGTCGAAGATTGGACGTAGGCTCCTTTGTTGGGAACAAGCAGCAATCAAGATAGCGCTTAGTCTGCGCCATTTAGTATATGTTGTATCTCCTACGGGCAAACCAAGAGTAGTTAACATGGTGGTGATTTGACTGCCTGTTATTTCATTACATAGAACCTGACAAATCAATTCAATATCTTGACTTTTTAACGATGACATAATTACTCTCCAATCGTTTTTATTTTGATTATACCACATTTGAAAAGGAGGAAGATGAATGTGCAAGCAAGGTTACAGAAAGGGGCTTAAATATGAGGTATGCAGTATATTCTAAGAAACACTCACGAAAATTACACGGCTATCAATAACACTTTCACTCAAGATAAGCAACTGAAACCAGCCACAATAGGGATTTTGGCAGTCATACTGACTAACAAGTCTGATTGGGTTGTGTATCCTGACGAGATTGCACGACGTCTAGGGATAAGTAGGCGCACGGTAGATGAGCACTTTAAACTTTTAGAGAAAGCTGGTTATCTCAAAGTATACCGCTTAGGACTAGGCAGAGGTAAAGGTGTCACAGTACACAGATTTTTTTCAGATATGCCTATCTCAGATGATTGCTTTGAGTATCTAAAAACTAATCTTGAAAAAGAGTTATCCACAGATGACGAAGTTTAAAAATACAGTTGGAAAATATTGCCATGTGTAAAATTGCCATGTGTAAAATTGCCATGTGTAAAATTGCCCTCTAATAAATACTAACTATACAACAAGTACTAACTTAATAATAATCTAAGCCTAACGGCACTAACTTAGTAATAAATACTAACTTACAACCAACTAATACTTCTCTAAATAAATAAAAGAGAGAAATTTAAAATTTAGGACTTTGCAAAATGGGAAAGGAGTACTCATGAAGCAATTAAAACTAAGCATTAAACCAAAGCAGGAACCTGCTGAAGGTCAATGTTTGCATTCGTCAGGCTACTCAATAAAAATCAATGACTGGGAGCTTGGTCGTGGAGTTACTAGCTTTAGACTAGAAATGCCTGCGAACGAAAAACCAAAAATCACTATTGATTTTACACCAGATGTTATTGAAACTAATGGCGTGGTTGTGGTTCCTCAAGTTTTAGAAGCGTTTGAGCAAGCTTACTCAGACTTTATTGCCAAAACTCAAAAACGAGAAGGAAAAATCTGATTAGAAGACAACAAAAAGCACCTGACGGCAATCAGGCGCATACTTAAATATTCAACATGATTATAACACGAAAGAGAGGAAATTGCCAATGGCTTTGGAATTGTTTGGAGAAGATTTCAAAAATGAATTGCTGGAAGAACTTGTCCAGTTGAATGTGAAAGCTATGACTGAAGCTAAACTACGAGTGGCAAGAGGCACGGACTGGGCTTCAATCAAAAAGGTCCAGGAACGAACAGGCTGGGGTCGCAAGAAAATCGAAGATTTCAGAGACGCAGGGAAATTCCGCTACCAGCAAAATGCTAAAGGCGGTAAATATTTATATGACTTGAACGACGTACTACGGTTTCAAAGTCAGTTAGCGAAATAAAGGAGAAAGAAAAAATGTTTGAACCACCATTAGTTAGCCAACTTTTAGGAACTGGCGCAGTGATTTTGGGATTTATCAGCGCAGGGATTCTAGCTCATCAGTTAGAAAAGCAAAAAGAGGAAGAAAGACGATTACAAGAAGAGTATGATACGCAAGTGGTTAGAGCTTGTAATGAATTGCTTGAAATGGGTCGTGAGATTGAAAGAGAACAAATCCGCAAGAATATCCGTCGGGAGTTCAAAGGTTTTACGTTTGATAATGAACCGCCTGTAGGATTGCGTCCTGAGCCGTTAGCTTTGCCAGAACCACGAAGAGTACGCTGTGCAAAGTATTTGGGATAGAGCAAAGGAGACGCTAATGACTAGAATTGAACTTGAAAACCGTGTGTGGCTTTTGGCCAATCATGAAGAAAAAAACGAATTGCTGAATCTCGGACTGACATCCAAAGCTAGATATGTGAAACGAGTTCTGGAACTCGGAAAGGTGTATGCTCATGTTTGATTATGACAGAGATATAATGCAACCGCCTGAAGAACGTGAAGAACTTGACCCAAGCGAGTATGTGGATATCGGATGCGGTCGACGTCGATATGTGGGTGATGAAATATGATTCAGGAACTGCACGCAGAAATCGATAACTGGCGAGCTGAATATATTCATCTTGGCCAAGAGCTGGGGCGAATCATCAACGAACAACAAGACGTTATTTTGAAATTACAAAACGAAAACAAGCGCTTAAAGCGTGAAAATTGGAATCTGAAGAAGACGAAAGGAAGAAAGAAATGACGAATAATCAATTAGCAACGAAGACAAAACGTGACATCACTATTGACCCAAGTTTACTGACCGGAGCAGACATCAAAAAGTATTTTGACCCACAAAACCTACTGACTGACAAACAAGTAGGTCGGGCGCTAGCCTTGTGTAAAGGTCGCAATCTTAACCCGTTTACTAACGAGGTCTACATTGTAGCTTGCAAAAACCGTAATGGAGGCACAGAGTTTAGCTTGATTGTCTCTAAAGAGGCGTTCTTAAAGCGTGCTGCTCAATGTAAAGATTATGAGGGCTTTGAGGCTGGAGTAGTGGCGGTAGATAGCGAGGGTGTTATGCATGAACGCAAAGGGGCAATCATGCTCCCAGGAGATACACTGATAGGTGGATGGGCCAGAGTGTACCGCAAAAATTTCAAGGTACCTGTGGAAATCTTTGTTAGTCGTGAGGAATATGACAAGAAACAAAGTACCTGGAACGCTATGCCAGCTACCATGATTAGAAAAACAGCTCTAGTAAATGCTCTTAGAGAGGCTTTCCCTGAGGATTTGGGAAACATGTACACAGAGGATGACGGTGGAGAAACATTTGACCGTATCAAAGACGTCACACCTCAAGAAAGCCGTGAGGATGTCGTAGCACGCAAGATGGCTCAGATTGAGCAATTTAACAAAGAGCAAGAGGCAAATCATGCAGGTCCCGAACCTGCTCAAACTGAGGAACCAATCCAGGGCGAGTTGCTAGACGGTGAACTTGAATATTAGGAGGACAACATGCAAGAATTACAGGTTATTGATGATAAGAAAATCAATAAAATTTATGAAATGATTACAACGGATGAGCTTACTAGAGAGTCTTTTGAAAAAGACCTCATAGAGGCTACTGAAAAGTACAAGGACTATATTCCTACAGCTAGTACTCTCAAAGATGACAAGGCAAAGCGAGCTGAATTTAATAAGCTAATTGAGTCTAAAAATCGTATCCGTATCGATACTAAAAACTTGCTATCAGAGACGGCTAACACATGGGATAGTTATGCAAAGTCAATTATTGAACCATTTGCAACCGTAGTTAGTGAATTTGATAAAGGTATCAAGGAAATCGAAGAACATCAAAGACAACTAAAAATAGATACGGTTAAGAGTTACATAGCCAACAAATCAGCTGAGTATATGCTGGACCCTCGTCTATTTGACGAGAAAGCCCTTGAGTACATCAAGGCAGGCGGTTTCATGGCTGACGGTGTGACACTCAAGAAAGTTACGATGAAGTCGCTTGATGACATGATTACATTTGAGTATCAGAAGCAAGAAGAGTACAAGAAAACTATCTCAGCAATCTCAGGACAATGTGCCGAGTACGGAATGACAGACCAGCCATATATTCGGATGTTGAAAGACATGACTTTGGTTGAAGTGTTGGAACAAATCAAGGCAGACTACGCTTTTGAAAAGCAAAAGGAAGAAGTGAGATTGGCTCAAGAGCGAGCTGAACGAGAACGTGAGGAACTTTTAGCTAAGCAACAAGAGCAAGCGTTAGAATCAACGGAGACCGCAAATTTTGACCCAGAGACGGGCGAAATCTTAGACGGTGGGCAATTATCCCAAAACAAACAAGAAGCTGTCAAAGGGGCTGAAAATGGCTTAAAACGATATACCCAAAAAATGACTTTGGAAGTGTATTTTGTAGACACAGCCGAAAAAGACCGTTTCAAGGCTGGTCTAAGTCAACTCGGATTTGATTTTAAAAAGAACTATCAAGTCAGTGGTTATCAACGTATTGAGCCATTGACTCAGGCTGAACTCAATGAGCAATGTGGGTGGTAAGTATGAGTAAACAAGTAAAAGATATACTAGAAACTCATGACACAGGCTGCCCACATGGTATTACATTCGCTATACATCAAGATAAAGATGAGTGTATTGCTTTGTTTGGTCGTTCTGGATGGCCTGGACTCAAACCTCGTTTTATTCGTTGGAATGAAAGTGTTGAAAACAGAACAATGTATCACACAGAAGAAGAGGTACAGAATGCGTATGTTGATAAAGTCAAAGTAGTTGAGGACGATTTTATCATAATTGAATTGTTGCCATTTTAGGAGATGAAACCATGGACATTAGAGAAATATCTGACAGCGTAGCCATCTACTCGGACGGCAAGAGATTACAGGTTATCCACAACCTAGGGGATGAGTTTATCCTAGATTTTAAGGTGGGAGAGGATAGCGTCTGGAACCTTGATGGCCAAGTCGTAGAAATTATTGACATGATTGAGCCTGTCTTTAAAGTTTGCGGTTTTTGCTCAAAAGCTGGAGAGGGTATGCAGCGCTTAAAACATGCTATGTACCACTTTGAAAGATTTGAGCAGTACATCAGAGACAATCAGGATGACCTGATTGTCTGGTGGCACAATCCAGGAGGGGAATATGATTAAAACCGTGTTTCTTTCATGTGATTATCCACATGATGAGGCGATTGATAATCAAATAAATAGCTGGCTTGCCGAAAATCCAGGCATTAAGTTGATTGACATCAAATTTCAATCAAATGTGTCTGCTGTCGCTGACAGTGGAGTAAGTGCTGAATATTGGCACACATCCGCCTTGATTATTTACAAAGTTCCCTCAGAGAACAATATAAGCAGTATCAATTCAAATGGTTTAGGTTTTATAATCAGCTGTGAGAAATGTGGCAGCTTATCAATAATCAAGGCAAAAGATGTAGGCCAAAATGTATGTTATGAATGCAAAGGAGAGAAATAATGAATGATTTTATCAAAGAGATTGGAATAGCTATCCTATGGATGTTTTTAGGCTATCTCTTGGGAGAGCGTAGCGCTAGAGGGGATAAGTCAGATGATTAACAACGTTACACTGGTTGGGAGGCTTGTAGCACCTCCTGATCTACGAAAAACGCCTAACAATGTATCTAGATTGCAGGGCACGCTTGCAGTCAATCGCAATTTCAAGAATGAAAATGGAGATCGTGAGGCTGATTTTATCAATTTTCAAGCGTGGAGAGGCACAGCTGACGTCATTGCTCAGTATTGCAGCAAGGGTTCACTTATCGGGATCATTGGACGTATACAAGTCAGAAGTTACGAGAAAGATGGTCAGCGTCGATATGTGACCGAGGTAGTAGCTGAGAGTGTCGCTCTACTAGAGAGTCGCAACAGTCAGCAGTCTCAAGGTCAAGGCAACACTTTCCAAAATGGAAACAGCTCACCTTTTGCCAATCCTAACCCATTTGACCTACCAGATGACGGCTTACCGTTTTAGGAGGTATAAATGTCAGATAAAAAAATGACCGTTTGGGCATTGTTTGACAGTGGGAATGGTAGCTATACAAAAGGCGTGAAAGCCCTGAATAGTTCGGGGGGGGCGAATATTGACATCTATCCAATCGGAATAGACATAGAAAACAAGAACGATCATTTTATAAATTTGAACCTTGCTGACTATGGGCGATTATTTGGAGACAACACGCTCTTTGATACGCTTGACAAGTTGCCAAAGCCTGATTTGATAATAGCTAGCCCACCATGTGAAAGCTGGAGTAATGCTAGTGCCATGTGCGAGGGTAACGCTTGCTGGAAACAAGAAGACCTCTCAGATAGCCTCTTTGCTCCACAAAGGGAGCCTAGCATGTTTACCATCAGGAACGCCTCTGACTATGAGAAAGTCTATATAAATTATCAGTATGACCGTCAATTTATGAAAAGGGTAAATGGGGAGCTTTGCGCTTTCAATACCATTGAGATCATCAAGCGGTATAACCCTAAATATTTCATCATAGAGAACCCAGCAAGTGGGCGCTTGTGGGAATACATTGAGGATGTTATGGATTTCAAACTCCCACACCTCAACCTCACACGCTACAACAATTATGACTACCCTTTGCAGAAACCTACAAAGTTTGCTAGTAATCTTGATTTGGGTCTTAAAAATGACATTATTAAGCCAGAAGTAGAGTGGGGAAAATTCTCTAAGTCATATAACGAACGGTCAAACATTCCACAAAACCTAGTAATAGAGATTTTTACTAAGGTTTACAATGAATTTTTACAGGAGAAAGAACATGGCAAGTAAAATCAATGTGACAGAACGTATTGCTATCATCATTGAGAAACAAAAAATAGAGGTCGTTACGACCCTAAACTATGATATGAGCATTAGCTTTGATAACAAAGACGCCGCACCCACACTAGATGAGAATGGTGACCTTTTTGAACCAGTCTACAAGTGCAAAGTTCAGGCAATTCCCAAAAATGATGTATTTTTCACCTCATTAACACGAGTCAAGAGCAACATCAAGACACTACAAGAGGTTAAGAAATTCTTTGAGTTCGTAAATGAAAACAGAGAAAATCTCTTTGAGATGGCAGGATTTAAGGGGGCTCTTGAATGAAATTGACCCTAAACATTGAGCCTAAACCTCAATCACGGCCAAGATTTGCAAGGCGTGGGAGTTTTACCACGACTTATGAAGACAAGGATATGAAATCCTGGCGCAATAACTGCCAGTTGCTGATTGCTAATCAGTACATGGGCCAGCCTGTTCTTGAGGGAGCTTTGAGGTCAAAGGTTAGATTTTATATCAAACCGCCTCAGTATATTTCTAAAGTCAAGAAGAACCAGCAAGCGTTACTGGATGAAGTTATTCCAGTAGACAAGAAGCCTGACATTGATAATTATGAAAAAGCGCTATATGACAGCATGTCAGGGATCGTATTCCAGGACGACGGTCAGATAGCTCTGCATGATGTAGGCAAGTTCTACAGCCTGAAGCCTAGAATTGAAGTAGAAATTGAGGAAATAAAGGAGTTGGAAGATGAATGTACAGCGATTAATTGAGAAGTATAAAAAACTTGAGGGTGTATGGGATGCTGAAGGAGCAGAATTAGCCCGTCAAATTTTTCTACAAGACTTGGAACAACTAGACGAACCGAAACCGGTCGAAGTTCCGCAGTTTGTGGCGGATTGGATTGAGGAAGCTAGAAAAGCCTGTAAAGACGTGGGAGACTTCTTCGAATTTAATTTCACGAACGATGAAGTCGGGAAATGGTTTATGCAAGAACAACCATTTGATTTAGTAGCTCGAGCTTGGCTTGACGGCTACGAGGTCGAGGAAGAGAAGCGGTATTATGTAAGGTTTAAATGGATTGAAGAATCATATAGTTACTTAACCTTGATTAAGCACCTTGACACTTGGACGTTAACGAATATAAAACTAGATAAAAAATTTCGTTCAGAACACACCCGAAAACAACTAGAAGACGCAGGCTTCGGCTGGGTGTTCGATTGTGAAGGAGTGGAAGTTGAGGAGGTGGAGTGATGATTATCAAGAATTATAAATATGATTTTTCGAGTGGCAGAATACGCTACACAATTGATGTAGATGGCTATGAAACAGCTATGGAGCATACAAAGACAGAATACGGAAGTGTCCAAAGAAATGATATTGATGATTTCTTAGTTTCAGTCGAGAATTACGACTTTCAAGAAGCTGAAGCGGTTGAAGAATTTGTTGATTTTCAAAGCCATTTGCTTATGTATGGAATTGATTTTGAATTGAGAAATGAGGTGGAGTGATGGTACAAACACTTGAAGAAGCAATAAAAACTGAAAACAAACGCATAAAAATCCCTGCGAAAATCAGACCGTTTGATGTAGGTTATCGAGTAGTAAACAAACACGGTCAAACGCTTGCCTTAAGAAATGGAGCAAGTATATTCGCTTTACCTTTGCTTGCTGAAAAAGCCATAAAGAAAGAGTTTGGGAAAAACGATCCAAACTTTGACATTGAAAAACATTTTGTTGAAGAGGTTGCTATTATCAATTTAAGTAAATTTCATAGTTATTTTGAGGAGGTGGAGTGATGTCATGTAGTGAAAATTTAAAAAAAGAAAAAGAATTGTCTGCTGCTATTTTTAATCTCAAGATGGAAGTCTTACAAAATGATGATAAATTGAGCAGTCAATCATTTAGCAACATCAAAAGGCAAGCAAGGGATCTATATCAATGCCTAGTATGGTTGCAGGATAATGCAGAGGAGTCAGGTAGATGAGTTATGATTTGGAAATCTTAGCGAAAATAGAGAGTGGAGATTATATTTGCATAGATGAACCTGAAAATAGATGGGGAACGGTTAGCGATGCTTTAGAAGTTTTAAAGTCGTTGAAAGAGTGTATTTTAGAACAGGATATTGATACGAAATATTTATATATGAGGTGGTAATATGAAACGACCAAACAGATACCCTTACACACGAAGTCAATGGGCTGAAGAAATCACAGTATTTCATACAAGTTACAATGGTTGCTTTAAGCTTAGGGTTTTAGAAAATCAAATAACAGGAGAAAGGGTGTAGCATGAAACGATTCATATTTAGGAGGTATAGCCAGTGGAAGTAGATAAAATTATAAAAAAAGATGTCTTAGAATTTATGGCAACAATCCCTGATAATAAAATTGATTTAATCGTAACAGACCCGCCTTATTTGATAAATTACAAAACAAATCGGAGGAAAGAAAAACATAAATTTTCAAACGTTATTGAAAATGATAACAATCCTGAATTGATAAAAGAGTATATAAAAGCGTGTTATCGAATTTTAAAAGATGATACGGCTATTTATATATTTTGTTCATTTGATAAAGTTGATTTTTTTAAAAAAGAAATTGAGAAATATTTCACGGTAAAAAATATTATTATTTGGAGAAAAAATAATCACACTGCAGGCGATTTGGAAGCGCAATTTGGAAAGCAGTACGAAATGATAATACTGGCGAACAAAGGACGAAAGAAATTTAATGGCGAGCGCCTAACAGATGTTTGGGATTTCAAGCGAGTCAGCTCAGATAAACTACTCCATCAAAATCAAAAACCTATCGAATTGATAAAAAGGTGCATTATAAAACACTCAAACATTGGAGATATTGTATTTGATGGATTTATGGGAAGTGGAACGACAGCGCTGGCAGCGTTAGAGCTAGATAGGCATTTTATAGGAACTGAAATAGATGACTATTATTTTGATATAGCAGAGGAGCGGATAAAAAACCACAACGCTCAATTAAGTTTATTTGATGAGGTATGAGGTGGAGTATTGAAACGATTCATAGCTATCTGGATTCTGGTCTCTGCTGGATTGAATATCTGGCAGATGGACAGGATTCGAGATTTGGAAGAGAAGAAGCCGATGGTTGTCTACAAAGCAGATAATCAAGGCGCTGAGATATTCGGTAAGGTCGTGGAAAAAGGACGACATGGGAAGTTGTATACTGTCACAATTCGTGATTACGGGGTGTTCGTGGTTACTAAGGAGCAGTATGAAAAGATTAGAGTTGGGGATGAAATAATGTTGTGAAGATTGCTGTTGAATTACCGAAACGACCAGCGATTTTGAAAGGTTTGAAACCAGACGAACGTATCAAACTGGACACGATGCATTTTAAACGTGCAGACGCTTATGTGGTAGATGATGCTCTATTTATCTACTGGCAAGCGACTTTTAAAACTTTTAAAAGTATCTGGTTTTATTTAGAGAATTTTAAGGCATATACGGCTTTTCAAGTCATACATGATTTGAATAGTTTTAACAATCCGACTTTTTCAGATATGATTTTCAAAATCTGGAAGGGACATGGCTTGCAGACTGGATATGTTGAAAATATTTTAAAGGAGTTGTAGTGGATATTGTAGATTTATATTTGGAGCATGGAGATTTTAGAACAGCTGTACGCTTGAGTGGTCTACCAATGCACGTTGCCCATATCAAATTACGTAAAGCTGGTGTCTTGAAGATTGCTGATAAAATCCAATTCGGCAGTAAAGGTGCTAAGTTAGGTGGACAAGCAGAACAGTTGTTTCAGACTCTAGTACCGGATGCTGTTGATGCCAATGCGCTTTTCAAGAAAAATAATCCTGTCTATGATTTTGTTTTTAAAAATATGACGATTGATGTGAAATATAGTTCGTTATATTCAGGCGGAAAGTCAAATCATTGGGGGATTAGGTGTAAAGGTGAGCAGGATTTCATAGTTGCATTTTTGGAAAGAGAACAAGGAGCAGGTATTGACAGTCCTTATTGCCTCTTGATTCCAATGGATTTTGTAGATATGAAGCAGATGCATATATCGCCTAATGGCAGTTGGTTCAAAGAGTTTCAAGTAGAACCAGAAGAGTTACGAGGAATTTTAAATGACTATGCAGAACTGAGAGAAATAGGACAATTTTGAGGATGAATACAAAGATAATGAGGTGAGATTATGAAACCAAAATTTAGAGCTTGGGATAAAGAGCGAAACGAAATGAATTATAAGGTCATGGTAGGCAATTGTGATACAGATGACGAAAACTGGACTTGTCCTATCATTTGGATTGAGGAGAGACAAGATTGGTTACATTTTGATGATTATGACTCTATCATGCAATCAACAGGCCTTTTGGATAAAAATGGCAAGGAGGTCTTTATCGGAGATATTATCAAATGCACAAGAGGGTGCCTTCACGAAGTCTATATAGAAAAAGAATATGGTGGTACGTATTTTGGAGGAATGCCAGCTGTATACCTCAAAGGATTGAGAGAAGGATATGCGTGGACTGAGCATGAAGAAATCGTCGGCAACATCTATGAAAACCCGGAGCTTTTGGAGGAGCAGAAATGAGACCAAAAAGATACCCGTATTCAGGAAGACAAGGATTGACCAGGACTGGCCTGCCAAGGTTTATACAACTTGGCAATATCGCCATTGATAGCAAATTCATTAACAATATTGAAACGTTTGAATGGGTAGGACCAAATGAAACGGTAATTCATCTAAGAATCCCTAAATTCTTTGCTTACGAAGAAAAACAAATTACGGTACAGTTGAAACTCGGGCAAGTGTTAAAAATCCTGAACCGTTACTAATACAAAAAAGCCAAGGCACTCTCTGCCTCAGCAATAATCTCAATAATATTATTATATCACAAAGGAGATAGAGAGTGAACAAGGCTAAAGAGCTCTTGAAAGAGTTGCAGGATCTGGATATGGACATTCAAAGCCGTATAGATGAAATCAAAGAACTTGAGGCTGGTTTGCTCTCAAGTCCGAAGTGGTCAGATGTTAAAGTCCAAGGTGGACAGACTAGAAAAGTTGATGATGTCTATACTCAGCTTGTCGTGATGAAAGAGGCTATAGAGCAAGATGCCAAGGAAGTTATTAATAGGAAAATTGAATTAGGTAGAATGATCAATAGGCTTAAAAATCCAAAAAGTAGGTCCGTCCTTAGAATGACTTACATTACTAAGATGTATGTTGATGATATTTGTGACAAAATGGAAATCAGCAGAACAACTTTCTATACTTGGCGGAATATGGCCATCTCTGAACTGAATGAGGTTTTGGAGAGAATGGAACTAAATTGAACTTTACAAAACTGTACGGGAAAAAATGATACTTGTTAGCACAGTTTTGTAATTCTGATAGAATGGTAGTATCAAGAATTGAAAAGAGAGGTCTCAGAATTGGTAGATGGTTACCTGTAATGCCAGGGGGCTGTGATGGCCTTGGAGGTTCGACCCCTCCCCTCTCCTTTGAGTGTTTGTGTC
The DNA here is from genome assembly GCF_005844455.1 of Streptococcus mitis. GTDB lineage: Bacteria > Bacillota > Bacilli > Lactobacillales > Streptococcaceae > Streptococcus > Streptococcus mitis_BF. The sequence goes on from NZ_SPGF01000010.1 coordinate 23,597, forward strand.
CCAGAATGGGGTAGGCAGTAGGCTTAGCATTCACATATTACTCATTAACTTAAAAATGGTTGCAGAAGCGACTGAACCTCGCATGGTTGCGTAGCTACTTATATCCTAGGTAAGTTATAAGCTAGGCGGTTTGATTCCGCTAGAGGTTGTAAAGACTACAAAAAATAAATCAGAAAATTGATTTCTAATTAACACGCAAGGTAGTAGTCGCCTTGTAAGAAGGTCACACATCGTGTGGCTTTTTTGATTGTTGAAATAAAAAAAGAGCTGCAAGAGCAACTCTTAAACTTGAAGTTTAGATTCGAGGGCCTCGGTGAGAACCTGAGAAAAATTGAGCTTCCTTTTTTCTGCAAGGTTATTCAACCATTCAGGGATAGTCACATTCTTACGAACTTTTTTGGAGTGATACTTACGTAGATAGGCATTCATATCAATACTAATCAAAGCGACCTCTGCGTCTGGGTTGTCAGCCTGAACTTGAGAAGTAGAACTTGCTCGAGGATATTCTTGATAGTCCTCAAGAACAAATCCAAGAACCTCAATAGCCATTTGATAGGCTTCGTTCATATCTTTTCCTTGCGTAATAGCTTCAGGAATATCTGGGAAAGTAACAGTGATGGCTGTATCGCCGTGTTTAAAAATAGCAGGGTAGAGTAACATAATGCATTCCTTTCTTATGTTTGGAGGTAAAGCAAGTCAAGAGACAAGCAGATTATTTCAAACCCGCTTGTTTCAAGATAGCATCTTCGGTACCTTTGTCTATGTCTTTGTTGTGCATTGGAACTGTTGTTTGGTGTCCTTTACCGTCTCGCATTTTTATGTGACTTCCACGTTGAGACACTTTGTAAAAACCGTTCTTCTTTAACAACTTAACCATTTGTTTAGGCGTCATCGGCATTTGCTTTACCTCACTTTCTATACTTATATTATACACAAAACAAAGATAGATGTCAAGGATAAATGCGCATAAAGTACACCGTTTTTTAGAAAGAGAAAGATGAAACCACAAAAACTTACAATACTTGGAGGGAGAAGAACCTCAGTAGACTATGATCAACGCAACGAAGAATATACTGAGTACAATCGCACTCGTTGGAAGTATGATAAGGATGTTAAGAGGTTTTATAATTCATCTATCTGGAAGCGAACAAGTAAGCAAGTGTTGCTTGAGTCTGATTATGTTTGTGCGATGTGTGGAGATGAAGCGACAATGACTGATCACATCATCAGCGTAAAGCAGGATTGGTCTAAGAGGTTAGATAGGAACAACCTACAAGCTAGTTGCAAGAAATGTAATGATAAGAAAGCAATCAAAGAGAAGTATTCTTTGTAAATTCGTTGTCAATTATATGTAAATCAAGCAGATTTTGAATGTCAGAAGACGGAAGAAAGTGAAGATTATACTAGATAATCAACAAACAATACGCTCTGTTTTATACGGAAATACCCCCTTTATTTTTAAACGGGGCTGTATAATGTTCGGGAATAGGAACGCCGCCCTCTTCTGTGCAAAAAATTCCCTTTTTAAAACTATGATAGCTGTAAAATTATGTGTAAAGGAGGAAGAAATGGGACGGAAAATGAAGGTTGTCGAAAGCAACAAAAAGCACATGACTAAAGAAGAGAAAATCGCTCGTAAAAGTATACAGGACAAGGCTTCTGACGGTTTGGATGCTTTGCAATTAACACCGCCAAAACACTTTGATCCGATTGCTAAAGCTGAGTACAAACGAGTCATTAACGATCTGCGAAAGCTACCCCTAAGAAATCTAGACAGAGCCGTTTTAGAGAGCTACTGCACTTGGTATGCAGTCTACAAAGAAATATCTCGTGGATTGCAGAAAGAGGGATATGTGGTTGAAACAGATAATGGTAAAGTCCTACCTAATAAAATGTTGTATAGTTTGGAACGTGCGACAACTAACTTAATAAAAGCAGCATCGCAGTTAGGTTTGACGGTGGATAGTCGTATGAAATTATATGTTCCACAAGTTGAAGAAAAGAAAGAGAGTATTTTTGATAAATTTGGTAGTTAGGAGGTGATTATGTGGAAGATGTAGCTTATCAATATGCTTTAAAAGTAGTAAATGGTGAAATAATAGCTAGTAAAAAGGTTTTAAGAGCTTGTAAGCGTCACTTGAGGGACTTGGAGCGTATGGATGACGAAGACTTTCCATATATTTATTTACCTGACAAAGCTAAAAATCCTATTGATTTTATCGAAATGCTACCTGATGTTAAGACAGGAAAGCCTTATCCGTTGGCTGATTTTCAAAAATTCATCTTGTCGAGTTTGTACGGATGGCGGAAAAAGTCCGATACATCGATAAGGAGATTTAAAAAAGCCTTAATCAGTTTGGCCAGAAAGAACGGAAAGACTATTCTCGTTGCAGGGATTGCCCTGTACGAGTTTTTATTTGGTCGGAACCCTGCAATGAGCCGTCAGCTGTTTTGTACAGCAAATGACCGTTCTCAGGCTCGTATAGCCTATGATATGATTCGTAAGCAGTTAGACGCTCTTAGGGCTCAGGATGAGGATATCAGGAAGGCTACGAAGATAGTTCGTGATGAACTCAGGAATTTAAACGACGAAAGCTATGTGCGAGCGTTAAGTCGTGAAACTGGGGCAGTCGATGGGTTTGAACCGTATGTTGGTATTTTAGATGAGTTCGCAGCATCAAAAACCAATGAGATGATTGAACTTCTCGAATCTGGTCAAGGTCAGTTGGATAACCCTTTGATTTTGATTATCTCAACAGCTGGAATGAACCTGAACGCTCCGATGCACACTATCGAATATCCATATATCGAGAAGATTTTAGATGGAGATGTGATAGATGATGGCTACTTTGCTTTTATCGCCGAACAAGATAATGAAGAAGAAATTGCAGACGAAGCCAACTGGATAAAATCCAATCCAATCCTTGAAGTTGAGGCTCTACGAGATAAGATGATGGATTATTTACGGAAACGTCGCAAAACATCACTTGAGACTGGGGCGGTCAATGAAGTTTTAATTAAAAATTTCAATATGTGGCGTCAATCATCAGAGGAATCATACATGGATAAAGAAAGCTGGGCAAAAGCTAAGATTGAAGTTCCTGATACTAGAAAGCGTAGAGTTTGGTTGGGTGTCGATGTTGGTAGGTCTAGCGACTTATTCTCTATTTCTCCTATGGTCATGATGGATGATTATTGGTATGCGGATAGCTTTTCTTTTGTGGCCACTAAATATGGCTTGATAGCAAAAGAGAAGAGAGACGGTGTTTCTTATACCAACCTGGAAAGGATGGGTGAGTGTGAGATAACCACGCTTGAAAGTGGGGTCATCGATGATGAACGTGTACTTGAGAAAATCGAGGAAATGGTCTATGAGAATGATTGGGAATTACAAGGTATATACTTTGACCCTTATCAATTTGGTTCGCTATTAACCATGATAGAGAAACGACACCCAGAATGGCCACTAGTCCAGATACCACAAACGACAATGGTATTGAATATGCCTACTAAGCAATTCCGTGATGATGTTCGTTTAGGGAAGATAAAGCATAGTGGAAACCAGTTGCTGACAATGGCGATAAACAACGCATATACTAGAGTCGATAATAACGGTATGAGGATTGATAAGAATAAAAATAGCAATAAAATCGACCCTCTGGACGCTCTTTTAGATGCGTATGCTGCTTGTTACTTGGAACCATTTGATGGAAGTGGTTATTGGACGAACGAGAAAATTTTGGAAGGAGGTTCGCTATTTTGAGATTATTGAACCATATTCACACAATATTGCTATTAGCTGGATTATCTTTCTTCATTTACGGTATTTTTTTGATAGGGGAAGTATATGGGTATATCTCTACAGGTATTATTCTATGCTTGCTTGCTTTATATATCGATAATACGAAATAACATTGAAAACTCCTCTAAAATTTGATAAAATAAATTAAATTTAGGAGGTGTCTAATATGACAAAGAAACCAGTTTATAAGCAACCACTGTTTTGGACTTCGATTGGATTTGGATTGCTCTCGCTTATCTTATCGATTTTACTTTTTGGAGTTGCATCTGATATTATTGAAATAGAAAACGCACTTGCTAAGCATAATGTATACTATAGTGCTAAGGATAAAGACATTTATTATAATGTGACTAATAGTGAACAGAATACGTCATCTTCTACAACACCATCGTCCTCTTCGGATTTATCTTCTGGTAAAGCCGAATCTGCCAATACACCGTCAACTAAAACTAAAAACAATCTAAAACTCGGAGATAGCGGTAAGTTTAGTGATGGTTCAAAAGCGACCGTTGATAAAGTGTATGATGCATCTGATGTAGAGATGAATGATGTGAAATCGGGTTATAAAAAGATAGCTATTGATGTAACTTTAGAAAACACAAAAGATAGCCCTCTGAGAGTTAATTTTCAATCGTTTAATGTATATGATTCAAAATCAGAAATAGGCGATTTCAATTCAAAGACATACTATAACAACATTCCTCAATCATTAGCAGCTGGAATGAAAGCTAGTGTTACTTTGTATTATACTGTCAAAAACGAAGGTCCTTACACTATATCCTATGGAGATAGTTTATGGAAAGAATAGAAGAAGCACCAATCGGTGCTTTTTTTATGCTCAAAAACAGAAAGGAGGTGAGAAAATAAATGACTTTTTTTCAATCTTTAGGTTCGTCAAAATTATCTTATGACGATTATATCTCTTCAGTCATCTCTGGTAATTCAAGTCCTGAATATACTGGTATATCTGCTTTAAAAAACAGTGATGTCTTGACTGCAGTATCTATCATAGCTGGAGATGTTGCTCGGTTTCCATTATTGAAAAAGGATTTAATGGGGAATATCGAACAAGATGAAGATATGAACTATCTACTGAATGTTAAATCCGCAAGCAATACATCAGCAAGGCAATGGAAATTTGCAATGACCGTCAATACAATCTTGACTGGCAATTCATTCTCTCGTATTCTACGTGATCCAATCAGTGGTAAGCCTCTAGAGTTTCGATTCTTTAGGCCGTCTGAAACGACTGTTGAAGAAACCAATAACCATGAATTGATTTATACTTTCCGTGACCGTCTGAATGGTAAGGAAATTGTATGTAAATCAGAAGATGTCATCCATTGGAAATTCTTTAGCCATGATACTATTCTTGGTAGGTCTCCGCTGTTGTCTTTAGGTGATGAAATCAGCTTGCAAAATGGCGGTCTGAACACCTTGATTAAATTCTTTAGAGATGGTTTCTCAAGTGGAATTATCAAACTAAAAGGCGCTCAGTTGAATGGCGAAGCTAGGCAAAAGGCTCGTATAGACTTTGAAAAGATGCGTGAAGGTTCAACTGGTGGCAGTCCTTTGGTATTTGACGATACACAGGAATATACACCACTTGAAATTGATACGAATGTCTTGCAGTTAATTACATCTAACAACTTTTCGACAGCTCAGATTGCCAAAGCTTTACGAGTGCCTAGTTTTAAATTGGGGGTAAACAGTCCTAACCAATCTGTCGCTCAATTGACGGAAGACTACGTTACCAACGACCTTCCGTTCTATTTTGATGCAATCACTAGTGAGTTAGTCTTGAAAGTGTTTGATGATGAAGAGCGTAGGAAGTATCGTGTTGATTTTGATACTCGTAGCGTGACTGGTAGAAACGTAGATGAGATTGTAAAACTTGTAAACAACCAAATCTTGACACCTAACCAAGCCTTGATTGAACTTGGTAAGGAACGTTCTACTGATCCAAACATGGACCGTTACCAGTCAAGTTTGAACTATGTCTTCTTAGATAAGAAAGAAGAATATCAAGCAATGAAAGGAGGTGAGACAAGGGATGCCAAAGAGAATCAAGATGAAAGGTCCACTGATTCCGAATAATAGTCAAGAAGCTTACGACTACTTTGGTTTGGAAGCAGTCAGTGCTAAAGCTATCACGGATTCTTTTCCAGATGACAAAAGCGATATCGTTTTGGAAGTTAATTCCAACGGTGGTCTTGTAACTGTTGGGAGTGAAATCTACACAGCCTTAAAAAGCTATCCAGGGAGCGTGACTGTTGAAGTAACAGGAATGGCAGCAAGCGCTGCTAGTGTTGCAATCATGGGAGCTGACAAAGTGCTTATCAGTCCAACGGCTCAGATTATGATTCACAAAGCGCTGTATGGTTATGTATCTGGTAATAGTGATGACTTAGACAAAGCTTCTAATGCACTGAAATCTAGCGACCAGGCTATCGTGAATGCCTATGCGGCTAAAACTGGATTGAGTGAAGAAGAAATTCTGAATATGATGAAGAATGAAACCTTCATGTCAGCTAGTGAAGCAGTTGAAAAAGGATTTGCTGATGAAGTGATGACCTTTGATGATATTGGTGCAGTAGCGAGCCTAGAAAATGGATTGTTACCACAAGCAGTTATTGATGACTTTTACGCTAACCGTAGCAAGCGTAAGTCTGAAATCCAAAATATGCTACGAGAAATTGAAAAAGAAGAATTACTCAGAGGGCTCTAGGCTCTCTTTTTTGTACCCAAAAGGAGAAAAAAAGGTATGTTTAAAGAAAAAATGAAAGAACTTAAAGCGCAGATTGCAAATATCGGTGCTGAAATTGTTAATAAGACAGATGAATTGAAATCTGTTTTGAACTCTGATGATCTTGAAAAAGCTCGTGAAATTCGTGCTGAAATTGAAGCACTAAAAGCGCAAGAAGTTGAAGCAAAAGCAAATTTGAAAACTTATGAAATTGCAGAAGAAGGCACTGGAGCGCATGCATCTGGCGAAAAACACGAAGTGAAAACAGAAGGTAAATCTTACCGTGAGTCTGTAAACGAATGGGTTCGCACTAAAGGTGCAGTTGCAGATGCTAACTTGAAACTTGAAGGGAAAGACCTTCTCATTCCTATGAATGAAGCAGTAAATCCAACGCAAGACGGATTGAAGAAGGTTGGAACTGAAAAAGTAACTAGCAAAGAAATCGTTACTACACCAATCCGTGAAGTTAAGACTGTTATCGACCTTAAACAATTCGTGACAGTTCATAAGGCGTCTAAAGGCGAAGGCTCATATCCTATTCTTAAACACGCAACATCTAAGATGGCAAGCGTTGAAGAGTTGGAAAAGAACCCTGCTCTTGCTAAACCAGAATTCACAGATGTGGCTTGGAAAGTTAAGACTTACCGTGGAGCTATCCCACTTTCTCAAGAAGCGATTGACGATGCAGATGTTGACTTGCTTGCTATTGTTGCTGAAGCGGCTAACCAAATCAAAGTTAACACTACAAATGATGTAATCGGTACTATTTTGAAAACCTTTGAAGAAAAACAAGCAGCAGACTTGGATGCAATCAAGGCTATTTTGAATGTTGACCTTGACCCAGCTTACAACGTTTCATTCGTAGTTTCTCAAAGCTTCTACCAAAAATTGGACACTTTGAAAGACAAGAATGGACGCTACTTGCTCCAAGACTCTATTGTTTCTGCATCAGGTAAAGCCTTCCTTGGACACCCAGTATTCGTAGTTGCTGATACAATGCTTGGTGTAGCTGGTGAAGCTAAAGCCTTTATCGGTGATGTACAACGTGCTGTACTCTTTGCTGACCGTCAAGAATTGGGTCTTCGCTGGACTGACAATGAAATCTACGGTCAATACTTGCAAGCGGTTGTTCGCTTCGACGTTAAAAAAGCAGATGCAAAAGCAGGTTACTTCGTAACTATGCCCTAAGGCTCCCCCAGCTAATGGGGGTGTCACACGGTCAGAAGTAGCATTATCAGTACCAACCACAAGTAGCACCAAACAAGAAATCATGGCTTACTTAGATAGCAAAGGGATTTCTTACGCAGCGACTCAAACTAAAGAGCAACTACTAGCCTTGATTGGAGGTTAGAGCCATGGAGCCTGAAAAGAATGGTTTTCTAGAAGAAGTTAAGTTGTATTGTAAAATCGACTATGACTTTGAAGATGAGTTACTACTTGAACTTATTGAGTCAGCTAGAGAGCAGATTTGTTTCGCTATTGATAGCAAACTGCAACCAAAGGACCTAGAGTCCTATGCGAAGTTCCGTCTAGCTGTCAAAAAGCAAGTTAAAGAAGAGTATGAACATCGTGGGATGTCAGCAGATACCATGCGCTATCCATTAGCAAATGGTGTTCTGAACATTATCCATCAACTTCGAACAAGGAGGGAAGTCAATGCGGACACGTAATATGAATGTTCGCATTACTTTTTTTCAAAGAGTAGGTGGACAAAATGAAGATGGAGAGGTGCTAGATTTCGAAAGAAAAGACTTGTATACTTGCTGGGCAGAAGTGTCTAAAACCTCTATCAAAGACTTTCGCGAAAATGCAACGGTCACGAAAGCTAGTGGGTTGTCAGAGCACAAAGACGCTAAAACATTCTTAATTCGTCATCGACCAAAACTGCCTTTTGACAATTCTTGTTTTGTAGATTTTGATGGTAATGAGTATCAAATCATTGCTATTGAACGTGACTATGCTAGCAAGGAAATCGATTTAATCAAGGGAGTGATGGTGTCATGACGAAAGGGTTGGATCTTTGTCTTGATAATCTTACGAAGCTAGAAGCTAAAGCACCAAGAGTTGCTCGCGAAGCTGTCACAGAGGTGGCTCAAGAGTTCAAGAAAGAGCTTGAAGTAAATACTCCTGTTTCTGACGAGCTAACACTCACTCGATTGAAAGAAGATATAAGAATCAGTAATTTCAAAGGGGGAGGAGATGCTCCCTCAAAAGATATTGGTTATGGTCGGTCGACTGGTTGGCGTGCTAAGTTCCCGGACAGCGGAACGATCTATCAGAAATCGCAGGATTTCGAGGAAAAGACTATCAATGCAGTTACTCCTCGAGCAAAGGAAATATACAAACAAAAAATAAGGGAGGTGTTAAAATAAATGATTGCTGAAACCGAAGCTTACAAACTTTTGGTAGCTGATGAAGAGTTGAATCGGCTGTTTAATCAGTTCAGAGGCAAGGAGTTCCCGGGAGGATACAAACAAGGTATCTTCACTTACGATATTCCTGAGAAACCAACGAACATGAAGCAAAAAGAACTCGCTCCATTTGCAAGAATTTATTCGACGTATGAAGCACCTCACAAGTATGCAGATGACGAAATTATCTCAATGGAACAACGTATCACAGTAAACTTTTGGTGTAAGAATGCTAAGCAAGCAGATCAGATTGCCAAAAAAATGGATACGGTACTAGAAAGTGGCGGATTTGAACGCTACACAGCGAACGAGAAACCTCGATATATGGATAGCGATATTGGATTATTAATGAATGTCCGGAAATATCGCTTTTTTGATTGGAGTGATCTCGAAGAAGAAAGGAAAGAAATAAATGTCTAAAGTTAAATTTGGTTTACGTGGTTTTGAATATGGGGTTTTGAACGATAAAAACATTGTGTCAGGAGATACTAAAAAAATCCCTGGAATTAAATCAGCGAAGTTGGATATCACAAACGAATTGAACACTATCCCAGCAGATGATGGACCTTACGTAGTATTGTCTTCTGGTATTACTGGAACAACCCTTGAAGTGTCATGGCTTGATTTAGGTAGTGATGCGCGTAAAGATTTTTACGGTATCACAGTTGAAAACGGTGTCGAAAAATACAGTAAGAAGATGACACCAAACGATGTCGCTTGCTTGTTCCGCACGACTGGCGATGACGGTAAGGGTATTTGGGTCGGTCTTCTTAAAGGTAAGTTCTCTCTTCCGGGGATGGAATTGGAAACTAAAGACGGTTCACCGGATCCGAAAAACGATACGGTATCTGGAAGCTTCGTTGCTCGTGGAGACGAAGAAGAAGGACTTGTAATTGTAGTTGGTCGTGAAGACAACACACAATTCCAAGAAGCTGAATTCCGTAAGCTCGTCTTCCCAAAGGGATAAGCGGTGCTATTCCATCTACGGAAGTCACCGCTGAAACAAACAGAACAGAAGAATAAGAAATAGGCTTGGTTATTCCAAGCCTTTATTTTTAAGGAGTAAATAATGTTTGAAATTAAATTTAAAAAAGGTGGGGTTCTAAAAGAGTTCTCTAAAGACTACGTAAACGTAGAAGATAATCTTCTGGCGTTAGAACACCAAGTTCGTCAAACTGCTTTGTATGAAAAGAAGGAAGATTTGCTAAATCCTGCCAAACATCGCGAGTTGAACGAAGCGTATCTTGATATGTTCGTGAAAATGTACGGTGAGCAGTTTGATGCAGATGATCTGAAGAGTGCAAGTGTTGAAACACTCGAAATTCTGAACGAACTATACCTGGCAGCGCTCGGTGGAAAGCAAGAAGAAAAAGAGACCGCTGAGGGAAAAAAGAAGAAAAAGGGTTAAGCCCTAAAGAGGCTCAAACCAATTTATTAGTTTGGGTTCAATCGCTAATGAGTCAAGGATATACAATCCATGACATTAAAAGCATGCGACTTTCAGATTTTGATTTGATGGTGCAGGCTTTAGAAATCAAAGAAAACAAAGAGGAAGAAGAGACGACCCTTGACAAGGCCTTTCCATTCCTTTTTGGGTAGAAAGGAGAATGAATGGCAAGTAATATTGGTGAATTAGTCGCTACCGCTACCTTGGATGTCGCTCCTTTTCAATCGAGTGTCGGGAGGTTGAAGACCTATCTAAAAGGTGTCGATAATTCCCTGAAAGCGATGGAGAACAACTTTAAGGGCGCTGGCAAGAATGTCACTAACTTAAAGAGTCTTTTATCGCAAACTGGTTCAGCTCTAGGCTCTTACCAAAAATTGCTAAGTTCGCAAAGCGAACGATATAACCAACTAAAAGCAAGCATTGGAGATGTTTCTACCGCAACAGCTGAACAAAAACAAAAGTTAGTTGAAGCAGGTGCTGGTATGACTGCGACGGCTGCTAAAGTGGCCGAATTGCAAAATCGCTACGAAGAGTTAGCGAAATCTATGCGTCAAGCTTATATCGATGATAGTGCCTTTACTAAATTCGGAAATAGCGCTCAAGAGTTGGGTAATAAATTCAAAAACGTTGGTGAAAGCGTATCTGGTTTTGGTTCTGCTTTAACCAAGGGTGTAACTGCCCCTATTGTAGCTGGGGCAGGAATAGCTTTGAAGGCTGCAATTGATTATGAAAGTGCGTTTGCTGGTGTTAAAAAGACAGTAGACGGAACACCTCAACAATTTGAAAAACTCAGCGCTAGTATTCGGAATATGGCTAAAGAAATGCCAGCTAGTGCTACGGAAATTGCAAGCGTAGCGGAAGCAGCAGGGCAGTTGGGTGTACCAATTGGGTCGATTGAAGGTTTTACTAAGACCATGATTAACCTTGGTGTATCCACCAACTTGAGTGCCGAAGAAGCTGCGACATCTATTTCTAAAATCGGGAATATCATGCAGGTATCAGGAGATGATTTAGATACTTGGTCAGCTAAGTTTGGTGCAACCGTCGTTGGTTTGGGGAATAACTTTGCCACAACTGAAAGCGATATTGTTAACATGGCCAATCGTCTTGCAGCATCAGGTAAAATAGCTGGATTGACTACGCCTGAAATCTTAGGTCTATCAACTGCAATGAGTTCGGTCGGTATTGAAGCTGAAGCAGGAGGTACTGCAATGACTCAAACTCTGACTGCTATTTCAAAAGCAGTGTCAGAGGGTGGAAATGACTTAAGACTTTATGCTGAAACTGCAGGAACAACTGCTGATAAGTTCGCAGAAAAGTGGAGAACTAAACCTGCTGAGGCTTTGCAAGATTTCATTAGAGGTCTCGGTAAAGCAAAAGAACAAGGTAAAGATACTAACAAGATTTTAGATGAGCTTGGTCTAACAGGTATCCGACAATCTAATATGTTAAAATCTTTGGGTCTTGCAGCGGAAACAATGGGCAAGGCAGTTGGATTGGCAAATAGCGAATGGGAAAAAGGTACTGCATTAACAGACGAAGCGAACAAACGCTATGAAACGATGCAATCTAAACTCCAAATGCTTAAGAACCAATTGACAGATGTGGCGATTGAATTTGGAGGTCCGTTATTAGACGCACTAAAAGATGGATTAGAAGCGGCAAAACCTTGGATAAGTACATTAGCCGATTTGGCTAAACAATTCAGTTCTATGTCAAGAGAACAACAACAGAACATCATTAAATGGGGATTGATGGCAGCAGCCGTAGGACCTGCAATAAAATTGTTAGGTGGTGGCATATCTACTATTGGTGGTCTGATTAAAGTCATAGGCGGTCTATCTAGAGGAATTGGTATTTTAAGCGGTTCTTTAAAATACCTTAAAGATTTAGGTGGCGTGGCAAGCGGGCTGAAAGCAGTAGCTGGTTCAGCTGGTGCAGTGGAAACTGCAGCAGCAGGCGCAGCGTCCAACGCAGGAGCGTTATCTGGCGCGTTTGGCGCTTTAGCAAATCCTATCGGGCTACTGGTAGGTGGTAGTGCTTTGCTTGCAGCAGGCTTGGTTTATCTAGGTAACAAAAAAGATGAAGCTCGGATTAAGACTGAGGAGTTTGGTTCTCAGTTGAGTGATACTGCTACCAAAGATTTAAGAGATTTCCAAACAAAAGTAGACGAAACAAGTACAGCAATTGCTAACTTCGGGACTCATGCTGGAGATGCTGAGAAGGTATCTGAATCCTTTAGGAAACTTCATGAAGAGGTTGCTTCAGGAGCAGAAAAAGCTAGTCAGCGTATGGAAGAGCTAGCTAAGAAGTTGGGGTTTAGCGATGAAGAAATTGCTAAAATGAGAGCAAAAAATGACCAAGTTGTTTCAAATACTGATGCAATGGCTAATCAGGTTAGCGAAATTTATAAACGCCATAACGGAGACGCTAGTAAGTTTTCTCAAGAAGAAAAAGAAATCGTCTTAAATAACCAAAAAGAGATGATTAAAGCCAGAATTTCTATGATGGAATTATCTGGCGAACAACAAAAGGCTGCGCTTCAGGCTCTGAATGGAGAGATTGGTAGTTTAAATGAGACGCAATTGAAACATACAAGAGATGTGTTGAAGAAGGCTCTGGACGAAGAAAATCAGTTATACAAAACATCAAAAGATGGATTGAAACAACTATTGGACGGTAAGTTTATAGACCAAGAGACGTATAACCAAAAACTACAAACTCTGACAGACAATCATAACCAAACCATGCAAACTTTAGGTACTAAGTATTACCAAGTTATGAAAGCAATGGATGAAGAGTGGAAAACTCGGACTCGTTCAAACATTGGTAACAATTACTGGGAAGAAGCTAAAAAGGTTCTGGAAGAATATGGCCTATCCTATGAAGAAATCGGCAAGAAAGCTGCAGAAGCTTCTCAAAAGGTAGGAGATTCAAATAGCATCCTTGCTAAATATACTAATGATATGAGCAAGGAAGTGAAAGAGGCTAACGATGCATGGTCGTTGCTGGTTGGGAATATCAATGAAAATGGTAATTTCGAAGTTAAATCCAACGTAAAAGAAGTGATTGGAGAAGCAACTCAATCTGCTGAAGGTTGGGCGCAATTGCAATTCATTGCCAAGAACGCCGACTTAAATTCAAATGCTCGTGTGACTATCGCTGAGGCTCTTGTCGAATCCGATAAATGGAAAGACATGACTCTCGAAGAGAAACAAGTAATCGTCAAGAACCAAGCTGGGTTACAAGCTATTTTTGATAGTGAGGAAAACCTCAAGATTTGGAATAGTATGCCAGCAGAAGTAAAACAACTTCTATTGGATAAAACAGACGTGATGAACAATGCGGAAATTGCTTCGCAAACTCTTAAAAATTATGACGCTCAAACTCCTAAAATTAAAGAACTATTAGCAAATGATAAAAATTTCAGAGATGCGGTATCTCGTTCTGCAGAAACTTTGAAAAATTGGAATGCTACGACTCTATTTACAAAAGATTTGAAACTAGATCCTACAAATGTTTTGAATAATGGGCAATTGTCAATAGATAAAATCATGGCTTGGAATCTATCTAATCCAGATACTAAATCATTAAATGCTACAGATAACACGGGCGGAGCAGTAGCAAGCGCGCAAGCAAGTGTGGACTCACCTACTCAAACATCGCCTATCAGCATCAACGCTACTGATGACACCGGAGGCGCTTCGCAATCGGCAAGCGCTAGTGTAAATGCTCCTTATCAATTATCCCCGATTGGAATCAATGCGTTAGATTTAACTGGGAATCCTTCTTCTACAGCGAGTGCAGGAGTCAACGCTGTTAAGCAGAATTCCCCAATTGATATCAATGCAACGAATAAGACGCAGGGCGAGGCTAATGCTGCAAGCAACGCAGTCAATGCAGTTAAGCAGAATGGTCCGATAAATATCAATGCACAAAACAAAACAGGTGGAGTAATCAGTAGCGTATGGGCATCTTTAAGCTCTTTGCCAGCGTTTAAGTTTATTGATATCATCACACGACACTTTACTGAGCGGCACGCCAAGGGTACGGATAATCACCCTGGCGGTCTTGCGACAGTCAATGACCAACGAGGGACCTTGTATAAAGAGTTGGTTACATTGCCGGACGGAACTTCATTTATTCCGCAAGGCCGTAACGTTACTTTACCACTTCCGCCTGGAACCAAGGTCATGAGAGCTGGTAAAACGCGTAGTTTGATGAATCGCTTGGGCATTCCGAATTATGAAAAAGGTATTGGATTTGAAGATACTAAAATTTCTCATCTAACCCGGCGTTTTCAAGAAATCAATACTAGAAACAGAATCTATAACTATTCGAAATCTTCATCCTCCACTAGCAATTTTGACAATCATTCAGACAGCAATAGCGGTCAAGCAATTGTGACTGAATTGGTTAGCTTAAAAGCAAGCGTGGAGGATTTGCTTGGCAAATTATTAGATAAGGATTCCAATACTTACCTAGATGGTCAAGTAATCGCAGAGAACTCTTATCGCTATCAAGGAAATATTATGAGAAGGGAGGGGATTTAATGGCGAATTATTTAAAAGTGAATGATTTTTCAACAACCGGTTTTAAAAACTGCGTAGTAACTGATTTTGGCACAATTCATTCTGCCAATCCTCGTTTCTCGGAGCAATTGAAGTTGTATGGGATGAATGGGAGTTACAACCAGGAAGAAGGGACTTTTGATAATTATGAGAGAACCATTCGGGTGTTTTTCGAACGATTTTCAAATTTAGCAACCTTGGTTGAAAAGTTTCAACCAGTTGGAAATCGTTTAGAGTTTAGCTACCAGCCTGATTCATTATTCTATGCCGATCTCTTAGATACCGAAATCGTTCCCAAAGGTATGTATGGTTGGGAATTGGCAATCAAGTTAGATATGCAACCATTCAGATATCAGAAGAGCGTAGATCATGTGGTTCTTACTGCATCTGGTACAATCAACAATCTTGGAACAATCTATTCAGAGCCTATCATCGAAATCGAGGGAGATGGTGACGTCTCTCTTACGATTGGCCGTAAGACTATGTACCTAGCGATTAAGACCAAGGCTACGATTGATTGTAGACAAGGCAAGCAAAACATCTATAACGCTAATGGCGCAGTTCAGAATACGCTTCGGAAACGTGGAGGGTTCTTAGAAATCCCGACTGGTAAGGTTGGTGTTTCATTCACTGGAACCGTCCGTAAGATTACTATTCGACCGAATTGGAGGTATAAGATTTGATTTATTTAACAAATGGAAATATGCCTCTGAATGCTGCCTATTCTGATGAAATTGTTCAAGAGGATAATAGTACCTACCAATTGAGCTTCCGATTTCCGACCTCGGATTCCTTATGGGAGCAGTTGAAGGAGGAAACGTTCCTAACGGCTGATGACCTTCACGGTGAACAGGATTTTGTCATTTTCGAGGTAGAGAAGAAGCATGGCTATATTCAAGTCTATGCGAATCAAGTATTCACCCTCTTGAACAACTACGTGGTCAATCCAATCTCTTTGGATAGACAGACTGGTTCGACTGCCTTGAGTCGCTTTGCAGGTAGTATCACTCGTAACAATCCATTCTCGTTCTTCTCTGATATTGAAGATAGACACACCTTTAATATCGATTCTAAGAATGCCATGGAGGCGTTTGCGAAAGATAAACACTCTATTATTGGTCAATGGGGTGGCGACCTCGTGCGTCATGGATACCAGGTTCGACTGTTGAAAAATGGCGGTTCAGAAAATGAATCGCTTTTTATGTACAAAAAAAACCTGTCTAGCTATCAGCACAAGACCTCTACCAAGTCTTTGAAAACTCGAATCACCTTTAAGACTACCGTCAAAGGTGAGGGAGAGAAAGTGCCTGATCGTACGTTCACTGTTACTATCGATAGTCCACTCATTAACAAATACAGTCAAATCTACGAAGATGTGATTGAGGTTAATGACCAGGATGTGAAGGATGAAGCAAGCCTACGCAAGTATGGTGAGCAGTATTATAGAACATCGCTTTGCGACATGATGGAAGATAGCCTTGAGATTGAGGTTGTCTGTCAGAGTGACGTGTCTGTTCAGATGTTCGATGTCGTGAGTATCTTCCACGAGCGTTACAATCTCGACGTGCGCAAGAAGATTACTAAGTACACTTACTCGCCGATGGCCAAGAAGCTGAAATCTATCGGATTCGGTCAATTTCAGTCTGGACTTGCAAATGCGATTGGAAATGCAGTGAGTGATGCAGTCAAGGGAGAGGCACAACAACTTCAAGACGATTTTGAAAGGCAGTTAGCAAGAGAGCTCAAGAATGCTGACCTTACTTTTGACCGGCAAAAAGAAGAGTTGATCAATCAATTCACAGATGGTCTCAACGCTACCAAAGCCAGAGCTGAAGAAGTTAAGAGAGAACTCTCTGATACGATTGACCAGCGCTTTGACAGTTTTGACAATGGGCCTCTACAAGAAGCCAAGCGCAGAGCTGAAGAAGCCTTGCGAAGCGCTGGCGCAAGTACCTTGCTTGCTCAAGAAGCGAAGCGGATTGGGTTGGATTCTGTTGCCAAACTTGAAGAATTCAAGAAACAGGCTACGAGCGCCCAGACGGCCTTGTCGGGTGATTTGGATGTATTGAAACAGAAAGTCACAAGCGAGGTCAATCAAGCTTCAGAGTACCGCAGAACGACCACAGAGGCTCTTAGTCGCATGACTGGCCAGATGGACGGATTTGCGACCAAATCAGAAGTTAAGCAAGGCATTGATGGATTGACTCAAGCCTTTGCTAAGATAAAGGTTGGTAGTCGTAACTATGCTGAAGACTACGACTTTTCACGAGGTCTCTGGATATACTCTCAAGGTGACAGTAGTCCTGTTGATTGGAAAATCATCAACGGCGAATACAACGTCAAAGGCACGACTAACACTTGGAAACAGATGCAAATCCACTCAAAAGAGGGTAGTCGATCTTCGTGGAAGAGTTCGACAGCTCTTCTTGAGTTGGGAATTGGCGAGACTTACACCCTCTCATTTCAAGGGATTTGCTACTCTGGTTCTCCAAACGTCTGGGTATCCTTAAGGGCT
The DNA here is from genome assembly GCF_005844455.1 of Streptococcus mitis. Taxonomy (GTDB): domain Bacteria; phylum Bacillota; class Bacilli; order Lactobacillales; family Streptococcaceae; genus Streptococcus; species Streptococcus mitis_BF. The sequence goes on from NZ_SPGF01000010.1 coordinate 41,089, forward strand.
AATCGGACAGCGCCTGGCAATCCTGAAATCATGAATGGTAATTTCAATCTCACGTCCAGCTGGCAGACTTATCAAGTTACTATCCCAGCGCTGACCAAGCCTGATAATTTCGATTTCTGGCGAATTATCCTCGGTTATAACGAGATCGGCCATGTGGCATTTCGTAAAGTCGAGCTAACTAGGAGCTCTACTCGTATAGATGCAGGCCCTGCTCCTGAAGATGGTAAGACGGACCTGGTCGTTGCCAAATCTGAATTTGAGAAGACTGCTGAAGGTCTGTCTGCTAAGATGACGGCAGTTGAGCGTTACGTCAATCAAGATGGCCAGCGACAAGAGAGCTTGCAACGCTATGCTCGTGAGGAAAGCGCGAAACAAGCGACGGCAGTTCGTGAGCAGATATCTAGAGACTACGTTGGGAAATCAGCTTATCAAGAGGATGTAAGAGGTCTTGAACGTCGATTTAGTGCAATAAGCACGCAGACGAACAACGACATCGCTTCAAAGATTGCTCAGTACAAGCAGACGGTTGATGGGCAATTTGCAAACATCTCATCTCAGATTTCTGGCAAGGTCAATCAGACGGACTTCCAGCGAGTGCAAGAGACTAGCAAGCTGTACGAACGCATCATCGGTCGTAGTGAGTCTGATGTCGCTGATAAAGTCGCTCGTATGGCTATGACCAATCAGCTGTTCCAGGTAGAGGTGGCTAAGGCTGCAAAAGGTGGTCGAAATTATATCAGAAATGGTCAATTTAAGAACGGTTCAAAAAATTGGCTTGAATATCAATCTGTCAATTTTGGCTTGTACTTCAATTACCAGCATTCCCAAGCCCCCAATAACCGCAATCGTCCAGGGGCTCATTTTTTTCACGACTCACAAAATGTCGCAGATTTCTTTGGTTTGCAACAGGCTTTTGCTTTTGAAGGTGTTCGAGGAGAAAAAGTGAGTGTATCTCTCCTTGTCTCAAAAGACGGTGATGATACCTACAGTGGTCTGAGAGTCGCTTTGCATTACATCAAAAATAAAAACATTGTTGGACAAGAGTGGCAAGGAATTCCAAGCGCGCAAATAACTTCGAAGTACAAGCGTTTCACATTTACGTTTACTCTATCTGATGATGTTGACCAAATGAATTTGATGCTATTTGGCGAAAAAGGAAAGACCATCAATCTCTATGTGACAGATGTTCAGCTTGAGAGAGGTTCTATAGCAACGGATTACAAAGAAAGTCCTGATGATACCGACGAAGCGATTCGCTCTGTCCAAACTCAACTAGCTGGCTCGTGGGCTGTTCAGAACATCAATTCAGCTGGAGATATCATCTCTGGAATCAATCTGGGCGCTAACGGTCATAATCGACTTGACGGGAAATTGACTCACATTACTGGCGAGACCTTGATTGAAAGAGCTGTCATCAAGTCTGCTATGGTTGATAAGCTGAAGACGGCCAATTTTGAAGCTGGTTCGGTGACTACTGTAGTTTTAGACGCTGAAGCGGTCACGGCTGAAAAATTGAAAGTTGACCAGGCTTTCTTTAATAAATTTGTCGCAAACGAAGCTTACTTGAAACAACTATTTGCCAAGCAAGCCTTTATCAACCGCGTTCAGAGTGTTGCGATTGATGCAAGTCAGGTTCGTTCAGGTATTTTAAGCGGTGACCGAATCTACGGCGGAACGATTCGAGGGACCAACATCTATGGAGGAACCTTAACAGGCCACACTAAAATTCAACTAGGTTCTTACGGTTCGTTTGATACTGTCAATGGTGGTCTGCAGATTAACGTGCCTCGCGATTACAATGCTAAAGACGGGCTGGGAGTCCAGTTCATTGGTTCTTACGGTCGTGGAGAGAATGTCCCTTACGGTCTTTTCATTTACAAAGACTCGGATTTTACTACTGGTGGTTACGCAAGCAAAAGTGATGACTTTCTATTAACAGTAGAGGGATACATCAAAGCGAACGGAATAGGCTGGCTAAAAACAGGTTTAGGAAAAGTCGGAAGCGTATCGACAGGAACACTAGCTTTCTGGAATTCTACCGTCGCATTGGATTTCGCTCCAAGCGATATTTATTATACGTACGGCGGTCAAGCGTATGGCTTGTGGGCAATTATTAAGCAAAATTTCTCAGATAGACGTCTGAAAGAAAACATCGTTGATTGCAAGCATAAGGCTATTGATTATATCCAGCAATTCCAGTTCAAGGAATACGATTGGAAGAAGCAAGAGGATAGACCACGACAAGCACACACGAAGATTGGTTTGATCGCTCAAGAGGTTCAAGCAGTGGATTCTACGCTTGTTTACGAGAACGGAGACACGTTGAATTTGGATAATCTCAGATTGACTAATATAGCACTTAAAGCAATTCAGGAACTTGCTCTTGAAAATAAAACATTAACACACAGATTGGAGAATTTAGAAAATGAACGAAGAACAACTTAACCAGGTTCTGGAAATGACAATTGATGACATGTTAGTTGACTCAAAGACATCAATGCTTAGATATAATCTGTTGAAGATTCAACTTAGGGAAAAAGAAGCAGAGAATCAAAGACTTCAAGCACGAGTAGAGGAGCTGGAAGCTCTGCTTGATGAACAAACTAAACCAGCTGAAGAAGGAGAATAAACATGGCAGAAACAACTCAAAACACAGACAACTTGCTAGATCTTACGAAAATCACAGAACCATTTGACCTTGCGACCGCTTTGCACTACATGAAAGAAAATGGGGAATTCATTCGTTGCAAGAATGCAAACAACGACTTCTATATGTATCATGATATTCAAAAACGTCCTGTGATCGTAAATGGTCGTCGTCAATTTAAGGATGTTGAAACCGTTTGGGCGTTCAATCAGTGGGGGGGTACAACCACAACTATCAACGTAGCCGATCTATTTAATCAGGAATTTTACATCATGAAATTTGATGCAGAGGGCAATCCTGACTGGACGGATCCAACGGTAAAACCTAAAGAATAAGAGGTGTGTATGCAAATCGAAATTTTTAATTTTTTAAGAAGCGTCGTCCAGACTGAAGACGGCCTGGTCTTGTACGCTCTAGCTTTGATTGTCTCAATGGAAATCATCGATTTCTTGACAGGGACAATTGCTGCTATCGCAAACCCTGACATCGAGTATAAGAGTAAAATCGGCATTTACGGACTTCTTCGAAAAATTTCAGGGGTTCTCTTATTAATGATCCTTATCCCAATGTCTGTCCTATTGCCTGAGAAGACAGGTTTCGCTTTCTTGTACTCGATTTATCTCGGGTACATCGCATTTACATTTCAATCGCTCATTGAAAATTACCGCAAATTAAAAGGAAACGTTACTCTTTTTCAGCCAATTTTAAAAGCATTTCAGCGCTTGTTTGAAAAAGACGAAGATAAAAACAAAGGAGAATAACACATGCAACAAATCAATGAAATTATCGCAAATGGAGCAATCAGTATCCTTGTCATTTTGGCAGGCGTCGCAGTCAAATCGGTCAAAGATTTTTTGATTAAAAAAGGCGGAGAAAAGACCATCAAGATTGTCGAAATCTTGGCCAAGAACGCGGTCAATGCTGTGGAACAGGTCGCATCTGAAACTGGCTATAAAGGTGAAGAAAAGCTGGAGCAAGCACGTACTAAAATCCGTGCTGAGCTGACCAAATACAACATTAGCATGACAGACAAGGGTCTAGACACTTTTGTTGAGTCAGCAGTTAAACAGATGAATGATAGCTGGAAGGGAGAATAAACAAATGAAAAAAAACGACTTATTCATCGATGTATCTTCACATAACGGCTATAATATTGAGGGTATTATAGAAGATATAGGAACGACTAACACTATTATCAAGATTTCAGAAGGTACGACATACATTAACCCTTGCTTGTCTGCTCAGGTGGAACAATCAAACCCTATCGGATTCTACCATTTTGCGTGGTTTGGTGGAGACGTGGAAGAAGCAGAAAGAGAAGCACGCTACTTCCTTGATAATGTACCTCAAAAAGTAAAATACTTGTGTCTTGATTACGAGGATCACGCAAGCGGAGATAAACAGGCAAATACAGATGCATGTATTCGCTTTATGGAAATCCTCAAAGAAAATGGCTATGAGCCAATCTATTACAGCTACAAGCCATTCACGCTAAATAATATTGACTATCAGCAAATCCTTGCAGAGTTCCCAAATAGTCTTTGGATCGCTGGGTATGGGCTAAATGATGGTACAGCTAACTTTGAATATTTTCCATCAATGGATGGGATTCGATGGTGGCAATACTCTTCAAATCCGTACGACAAAAACATTGTTTTACTAGATGACGAAGAAGCTAAGCCCAAATGGAAAAGAAATGATACTGGATGGTGGTGGGAGGAGTCAGATGGTTCTTATCCGACAGACCGCTGGAAGAAAATCAATGGGGAGTGGTTCCGATTTGATAATCGTGGCTATTGCCTAATCAATCGTTGGTTTAATGATGGTAAAGACTGGTTCTATCTTGACAAGCGTGGTGCTATGGTCACAGGCTGGATGTACATTGGTAATTACTGGTATTACTTCAAGTCAGATGGGCGCATGGCTAAAGGTTGGGTGAAATACCGTGAAACTTGGTACTATCTTGATGAAAAGAATGGAGATATGAAATCAAATCAATTCATTAAATCAGGAAATGGCTGGTACTACCTCAAACCAGATGGCACGATGGCAGACAAGCCAGAATTTACAGTTGAGCCAGATGGCTTGATTACCACTAAATAATTTTTAAAAAATAAAACGAAAGGAAAACTTTTCTAAAATTGTGTATCTACCGCAGGCTCAGGCTTGCGGTTTTTTTGTTTGCTCTGGAATACGCTTGATAATCGCTTGAAATTCCTAAAAAACCTTTATAGATATAGGGCTAGGGGTGTTCTTTTTCGCTTGAATATTTTTATTTTGCTCTGAAATTGACTTGTTAAAGTCAACAATTAGCTTTATAAAGCGCTTGGTTGCCAATTTTGTTGACGTTAACAAAACTGGATCTTGTATTTCTAGTTTGCAAAAACACGCATTTTGAACGATTAGAAACAAAAATCTCAATCCTATTGTTCAAAAAAGCGTTTTCTCGAAGAATAGGGAGGGGGATCGTGGCGCATTATTGTCAAAAACGCCATTTTGTTAATAATAGTTCCCTTTAATTCTTCGATTATTGTCAAAAACGGTGTTTTGTTAAAATCAATATTTTTGATGAAGATTTTTTGAAATAGAAGTAGAAAATTGTGGTATAATGCAAGTAGATTTTAATACAGGATTGAGCCGTGATTTACGCGGTTTTTTGGGAAAACATGACCTAAAACAGACCCTAAAATCGCTATGAGTTGATTTAACAATCTTTCCAAGACTCCCACCGGCTCCATTATTCCTTTGCATTCTTTTGCATTCCTTGGTAAAACGTTGTTAAATCAACGTTTTTTGTTTTTGTCTTTCAGTCCGTCTCACACATAACGGACTAATATAGTAGATTGAAATAAGATGTGAACAAACTGATTAGGAAAGTCAAATTAATTTCTAGAAATGTTTTAGTAGTCACGGCGTCCTATTCTAGCGTCAATCCATTATAGTCACACACTAAAACGCATAATGTAAAGGTTTTTGCACCTTACATTATGCGTTTTTGTGATTTTAAAACTTGTTAGCTGATTTTTTACAATCCTGCAAATTCTTTGATTTCTTGTGCTGACATTGAAGAGTCGCAACGGACATTGATTTGTCCATCTGCGATATGGACAAAGCCTGGTACAGTTGGGATTCCGTAGCGTGAGCGGAATGCTTGCAACTCATTTAGTTGGCTTGCTTCTTCACTGTTGATGAAGTAGATGTGAGCTTTAGTTTCAGCTACGACACCTGCCAATGTACCTGCAAATTTACGGCAGTAAGGGCAAGTTTTGCGACCAATAAAGAAGGTTGCAGTTTCTTTCTTATCAAGAGCTTCTTGCGCACGCGCAACTGTAGTGACTTCAAGGTCTTTGATATTATCTAAAAATTGTTCCATGAGATTACCTCGCTTTCATTGATAAGTCTAGTATGCCATAAAGTTTCTAAAATTGCTTAGATTTGATACGAAAAAAGATGAGATTGGTTGGTCTCATCTTTTGTAGTGCTTTATTTTACAAAAGCATTGATTTCTGCTTCTATATTAGCAATCTTAGCTTGTGATTCTTCGTTGGTTTCACCTACAACTGCAATGTAGAATTTGATTTTTGGTTCTGTCCCTGAAGGGCGAACGGCAATCCATGAACCGTCAGCAAGTGTGTATTTCAACACATCACTTGGAGGAGTTGTCAAGTTTGTAACAGTGCCGTCAGCAGCAGTAGCTGTTTGAGCTTTGAAGTCTTCTACGACAGTGATAGCTGTTGCATTCCATTCTTTTGGAGCATTGTTACGGAATTTAGCCATAATCGCTTTGATTTGTTCAGCACCATCGACACCTGAAAGGGTAACAGAGATAGTTTTTTCTGCGTAGTAGCCGTACTCTTTGTAGATTTCTTCGATACCATCAGCAAGTGTCAAACCGCGTGAACGGTAGTAGGCAGCAAGTTCAGCAACGACTAGAACAGCTTGGATAGCATCTTTATCACGTACGAATGGTTTAATCAAGTAACCGAAGCTTTCTTCAAATCCCATCATGTAAGTATGGTTGTGTTTTTCTTCGAATTCTTGGATTTTCTCAGCGATAAATTTGAAACCTGTCAAAACGTTGAACATAGTTGCGCCGTAGCTTTCAGCAATCTTCGTTACCAAGTCAGTTGATACGATAGATTTGCAGAGAGCTGCATTTTCTGGAAGAGTTCCAGCGTTTTTGTGGGCTTCCAAGATGTATTTAGCCATGATAGCACCGATTTGGTTACCTGAAAGGTTGAGGTAGCTACCATCTTTTTGAAGAACTTCAACACCAACACGGTCAGCATCAGGGTCAGTTGCCACAAGAACATCAGCACCAACTTGACGGCCGAGTTCTTCAGCAAGGGCAAAGGCTGCTTGATTTTCGGGATTTGGAGATTTAACAGTTGAGAAGTCTGGATCTGGAGTTGCTTGTGCTTCAACGACTTGAACAGAGTCAAATCCTGCTTGAGCAAGAGCACGACGGGCCAACATTTCACCAGTACCATGAAGTGGTGTGTAGACAATTTTCATGTCTTTACCAAATTCTTCAATCAAGGCTGGGTTGATGTTTACGTCCTTAACTTCTTTGAGGTATTCAACATCGACAGCTTCGCCGATAACTTCAATCAAGCCAGAAGCTTTTTCAGCTTCCACATCAGCAACTTCAACTGCAAATGGATTTTCGATTGCACGGATATAAGTAGTCAAAGCGTCTGCATCGTGTGGAGGCATTTGTCCACCGTCTTCACCGTAAACCTTGTATCCGTTAAATGGTGCAGGGTTGTGGCTGGCTGTGACCATGATACCTGCGAAACAGTTGAGGTGACGAACTGCAAATGACAGTTCTGGAGTTGGACGAAGGCTTTCAAATACGTAAGATTTGATGCCGTGTTTAGCAAGAACTGCCGCAGATTCAAAAGCAAACTCAGGTGAGAAGTGACGGCTATCGTAGGCAATTGCCACACCACGTTCTTTGTCGTTTCCCCCTTTTGACTCAATCAAACGAGCCAATCCTTCAGTAGCTTGACGAACAACGTAGATGTTGATGCGGTTTGTACCTGCACCGATCAAGCCGCGCATACCTGCAGTACCAAATTCAAGATTGGTGTAGAAAGCATCTTCTTTTGTTTTTTCGTCCATGTTTTCTAAATCTTGACGAAGATAGTTGGGAAGACCGGCAAAATCGACCCATTTTTGATAATTTTCTTGGTAAGTCATAGAGTATCTCCTTTATCTATTGCTTTAATCACTTTCATTATATCACGATTTGATATTTTAGTAAAACGTTAGCATAACTTAAAATGTAGGAAATTTACTTTTATTTCATTGTAGAAGAATAGTTAAATACATTTGTTTTATACCAATTTTCTAATGATAATTGATTTAGATTAATCTATTTAAGATTGGAGGTGATGTTTTACTAGGTTTTCTCCTATAGACTTCCTGCGAAACAAAACATGGTACAATAGTTCTATGAATTATGAAGCAAGCAAACAATTAACTGATGTACGATTTAAGCGCCTTGTTGGTGTTCAGCGCACTACTTTTGAAGAGATGTTAGCTGTGTTAAAACAGCTTATCAACATAAACACGCAAAAGGTGGACGAACTCCCAAGTTAAGCTTAGAAGATCTCCTCATGGCTACTCTTCAATACATGCGAGAATACCGCACTTATGAACAAATTGCGGCTGATTTTGGCATTCACGAAAGCAACTTAATCCGTCGGAGTCAATGGGTTGAATCAACTCTTATTCAAAGTGGTTTTACGATTTCAAAAACTCATCTTAGTGCTGAGGATACGGTGATTGTGGATGCAACA
>NZ_SPGF01000110.1 GCF_005844455.1 Streptococcus mitis
CACCTGGCACAAGTCTCAGGCTTTGGAGTTGCCAGAAAATATCACGTGTACATTTATTCCTCCCTACACTCCAGAAATGAATCCCATTGAGCAAGTTTGGGCAGAGATACGAAAGCGTGGATTCAAAAACAAGGCCTTCAAATCTTTAGAAGAAGTCATTTTGAAGTTAGAAACAGTGATTCAAAATTTGGAAACAGAATGCCTGAGGAAGATTGTTCACAGAAAATGGATTTATCCATAATAGATTTTTGATGAGTATGAGCTTTACTTGCTATTCAAATTTTAGGAATGAGAAGGTCTAGATAAAATTGGACAACTTCCTGGTCTGTAAAATCTTGTCCTTTTTTGAGCCACCAGGTCAATGTCTCGATAAAGTTGGATACGACCAAGTGTTGGAGGTAAGAAATAGGCAGACTCGGGTGAGTTTCTTTTAAATCATCAGCTAGCACGGAATAGACATGGTATTCTAGCTCTTTATGGAGTTGACGGAGGAAGTAGTCATTTTTGGAAAATAGCAGACTAGTGATATGGTCTTGGTTTTTCTGAAAATGCAGAAAGATATGGGCGAGATAATCCTCAGTTGAAATGGATTGCTCTCTTTCAAAGAGGTGATGGAAGAGGTAGCGGCAAAGCTCATCTAGAAGTAGTTCCTTACTCTCATAGTGACAGTAAAAGGTGGATCGTCCTACATCTGCGAGATTAATGATATCCTGAACTGTAGTGGATTCGTAGCCTTTATCGTTTAAAAGTTGTAGAAAAGCTTGATAGATGGCTTTTTTTGTTTTGCTAATACGGCGGTCGATGTTAGTCATATGGACATTTGAGGCAAATTGTTCAGAACTGAATAAAGCTGACGTTTTGCTTCTATCCTTTCTTTGAGTTTTAGTGGATAATGATAATGAACAAGGTGTTCATAAATCTATTATAACAAAGGAATGAGAAAGATGAAGGCAAAATATACTGTTTGGCTAGCTTTTTTCTTAAATTTAAGCTATGCTATTGTTGAGTTTATTGCAGGAGGAATATTTGGTTCGAGTGCTGTTCTTGCTGATTCTGTCCATGACTTAGGAGATGCCATAGCCATTGGCATATCAGGCCTTCTAGAAACAATCTCCAATCGTGAAGAAGATAGGCAGTACACCTTGGGTTACAAGCGATTTAGTCTTTTAGGGGCCCTGGTGACTGCTGTGATTCTTATCACAGGATCCATCCTAGTGATTTTGGAAAATATAACTAAACTTTTTAATCCACAGCCCGTTAATGATGAAGGTATCCTCTGGCTAGGAATCATTGCAGTAAGTATTAATGTGATAGCTAGCCTTGTAGTTCGTAAGGGAAAAACAAAGAACGAGTCAATTTTGAGTCTGCACTTTTTGGAAGATACCTTGGGTTGGGTGGCTGTCATCCTGATGGCCATTGTTATTCGATTTACCGATTGGTATATCTTGGATCCGCTCTTGTCTCTTGCTATTTCCTTCTTTATTCTGTCAAAAGCCCTTCCACGTTTTTGGAGCATGCTCAAGATATTCCTCGATGCAGTGCCAGAAGAAGTAGATATCCAGAAGATCCAGACGGATTTAGCAGAATTGGACCATGTCGCTAGTATCAATCAGCTTAATCTCTGGACTATGGATGGTTTGGAAAAAAATGCTATTGTCCATGTTTGTTTAAAAGAGATGGAGCATATGGAAACTTGTAAAGAATCTATTCGAATTTTCCTCAAAGATTGTGGCTTTCAAAATATTACCATTGAAGTTGATGCTGACCTAGAAAGTCACCAAGCACATAAGCGAAAGGTGTGAGTTGGAGCGGAATCATAGAGATTATTAGACTTCCTGCGAAACAAAATATGGTACAATAGTTCTATGAATTATGAAGCAAGCAAACAATTAACTGATGTACGA
>NZ_SPGF01000111.1 GCF_005844455.1 Streptococcus mitis
AATGAAAAAGTGCTGTGCTCTTTATTTTGATTTATAATTAAACTGAGAAGACCTATCACTACTACAAATCACGGGGAGGAGAGTAAGTGAGTAGTTCAGCTACTACCTCGAATATTTATAGGTGTAGCTCTCCCTATCAAGCACAACTAACTGTGACTATGAGCACGTAAACTTATAATTGGATAAGCGACTCGTTTGTGAAAAGGAAGAACAGTCAAGGGATAGGCTCTTCTTAAATTTTTGTGAAGGGAGACCCCTCATGTTAAAAATGGTTTACCCAAATTGTTGTGGCATTGATGTGCATAAAACCTTCATTGTAGCTGTTATTGCCATCACCGACAATTACGGAATTACTAGCTACCACCGTAAACGGTTCTCTACCTTTACGAATGGACTTCTTCAGCTACAAGATTGGTTGGAATACTATTCCTGCTTTGATGTCTGTATGGAATCAACTGGTAAATACTGGATTCCTGTTTTCAATATCCTCGAAGAACACGTCAATATCTGTTTGGCTCACCCAAAATATGTTAAGGCTATTCGTGGAAAGAAGACCGACAAAAAAGATGCTCAATGGATTGCCGACCTCTTCAAGCATGACCTTGTTGCTTCCAGCTTTATCCCACCTCTTAAAATCAGACAACTACGTGACCTCTTTCGCTATCGTATGAAGTTAACACAACTTCAAGTTAGCGAGAAAAATCGTTATCAAAACTGTCTCACTTGGTCTAACCTTCAAATTGCAAGTGTTGTTTCCGACGTCTTCGGAAAAAGTGCTCAAGCTATTATCAAGAGTATCCTTGACAATCCAGAGGAGAAACCCAATATCGAACAGTTGGTTCACAAGAGAATGAAGAACAAAGTACAGGACTTAGAAATCGCTACAGAAGGCGAATTGACCCCTGAACAAGCTGAGAAAATTAGGGTCATCAAAGCCCATTATGATGCCCTCGCTATCTGTAAAGAGGACTTAGAACAGATGATTTGTGAGCTAGGACAAGAATATCAAGAACAGGTCAAGTTAATTCAAACTGTGCCTGGTTGTAAAGAAGAACTATCTGCCCTCAGAATTATCTCTGAAATCGGCGCAGATATGACGCTCTTTGACTCTGCAGGAAAACTCTGCTCTTGGGCAGGGTTAGTTCCAGCTAACAATGAAAGTGCTGGGAAGAAATACTCTACTCGCATTTCCAAAGGTGGGAGATACCTCAAACCTTTTCTCGTGCAAATCGCTAACGCTGTTGTCAAGTCTGATAAACATCCCGAATTCAAGAACAAGTATCTCAAACTCAAGAAACGACGTGGGCATCGAAAAGCGATTATCGCTATTTGTCGTAGGCTTCTCGTTGCTATCTACCAAGTCCTTCTAAAACAAGAAAACTATAATCCTGTTTTGCAAGGATTAACTGAAATCAGAAACCCAGACAAGACAATGTCTGTTAAAGACGCTATTCGCTTTGCACAACAACACGGATTCAACGTCAGTTAATTTTTTAAAAATCAGGTAGCAAGACCTCTTTTTAGTGTACTCAAAATTTGGGTAAACAATATCTCATTCAATTTTTACTTTTTTTCAAACTTT
>NZ_SPGF01000112.1 GCF_005844455.1 Streptococcus mitis
TTATCCGCCTCATAAATCTTGAAATCACGTTGAAAGCCATACTTATCAGTTCGACTAGAGTAGTTCTTAAAGGAATAAACTACGCCACCGGGCTTTATAAACTGGTCCGTGTCCTCAAGATATTCCCAGTTCATTGGATTATCTGTGCTCGTCTGGTACTTTTTAGTCAATTCCTTCTGATACATGGTATAGGGAATAAGAGTAGTTTTTTCCAATTCATCGATGATAAAACGATAATTTTCTTCGCTACCATAACCAGCATCTGCCACGATATAGTTGAATAAGTCTAGGGTTTGAATTGATTGAAGGAAAGGTTTCAGAGTGCGAGTGTCTGTTGGATTTGGAAAGATATCAAAATCAAGGACATACTGACCATTGGTAGCCGCTTGGACATTATACCCAGGTTTCAGTTGCCCATTTTGCATATGATCTTCCTTCATTCGCATAAAAGTGGCATCATGATCCGTTTTTGAGAAAGAGTTGCGGTCTTCTAAAATTTTTCTAGCTTCTTCATAGCGCTGTTTACGAGGAAGGAAATCATCCTTTAATTGCTTACGAATTTTCTTTATCCGACGGCGTTTTTGTCTATTGGCAGATCCACCCTTTATCACTTTAGGCTCCTCTTCAATAGCTTGTTCTATTTCAGCTAAGGCATCCTCCGTTTTTTCTAGTAGCTCCTCCAATCCCTGACTGGTCTCCCGTTCTTCTTTAGATAAGGCGAGATTTACTCCTTCTTGAATCAGCTGGTCATAGAGCTGGGAAATTTTCCCATTCAAGGCTGCTTCATATTTGTCAATAGCTCTTTTCCAAGTGAAAGAATAGAGATTGGCATCAGCTTCTAGTTTTGTTCCATCAATGAACAAGGCATCATCCTCAATCATCCCGTTCTCACGCATGAGCAAGGTGAAGTAAATAAAAGCAGTTTTGATTAGGTTGTTGGCATGTTTACTGGAGCGGAAGTTATTAATCGTTTTATAGCTAACATAGGTATCCTGACTCAACCATTTCATGGGAATGACTTCCTCGTTCATTTGAACGATTTTACGTCCAGAGAACACTTGACGAGCATAAGCGAACAGGGTCATCTTCATGAGCATGGCTGGATGAAAGGCAGGGCGACCAGTGTGAGAGGTCTCTTCCAATAGAATTTGACTAGGTATACTGTCCACAAAGAGGCTAATCATTCTCGCTTCGTGAGTTGTTGGAATATCGTAGGCAAGATTCACTTCCAAACTTAACTGATTTGTGTTATAATCTTTATACATTGTCATGGCTTTCTAATTGTTTTGTTCTTATTTTAATTATAAACCATGACATAAGAAAACGAGCATCTCTAACTACGGAAATGCTCGTTTTTTT
>NZ_SPGF01000113.1 GCF_005844455.1 Streptococcus mitis
TCGTTTATGAAAGCGCAGATTTTTCTTATCTTTGAGAGCTTTTGTGAGAATGTTTTTGTCATTGGTAGTAAATGTTGCTTGTGTCATATATCTATTATACGTCAATTTTTGATTTTTGTTAAGTATAAGAAGATGATTATCGTATTTCTAAATCCATTTTTGACAAATAGCATGGTATAATAATATGCAGGAAAATTTTGAATCATGAGGAAGACTAGATGAATTTATGGGATATTTTCTTTACGACCCAAGCAACAGAACCACCCAAATTTGACCTTTTTTGGTATGTCAGTATATTTACACTCTTGGCCTTGACCTTTTATACAGCCTATCGTTATCGTGAGAAGAAGGTTTACCAACGATTTTTCCAGATTTTACAGACTGTTCAGTTAATCCTTCTTTATGGTTGGTACTGGATCAATCACATGCCACTATCAGAAAGCTTACCCTTTTACCATTGTCGTGTGGCTATGTTTGTCGTGCTTTTGCTACCTGGTCAGTCCAAATATAGGCAGTATTTTGCACTACTAGGAACATTTGGGACATTAGCAGCCTTTGTTTATCCAGTGCCAGATGCCTATCCTTTCCCCCATATTGCCATTTTGTCCTTTATCTTTGGGCATTTAGCACTATTGGGGAACTCTCTAGTTTATCTATTGAGACGGTACAATGGAAGATTGCTGGATGTGAAGGGAATTTTTCTCATGACCTTTGCCCTAAATGCCTTGATTTTTGTGGTCAATTTAGTGACAGGTGGTGATTACGGATTCTTGACAAAACCGCCATTGGTTGGAGATCACGGCTTAGTAGCTAATTATTTAATCGTTTCTCTGGCCTTGTCGGCAGCGATTACTTTGACAAAGAAAATCTTGGAACTATTTTTAGAACAAGAAGTAGAAAAAATGATTGCAAAGAAAGCTTGGAAATGAGCCAATGTCATTAAGTTAGTGATCTAACTACTTGAATAGGAGATAGGATTGAGGTCATCAAAGTGATTCTCTATCGCATCTTCTATTTTTTTGCATGACAAATAAAGGTTTTTCACCCTATTTTTTGAGATTTATGTTACTCTATAGATGAAATCAACTACCGATTGGGCCTTTATCTTTCTTGGATATTTTCGATTCGATCGAATAATAGATAACTGTTTCTTGAGGTAGTTTTTCAACTGGAGGGAAGAAAGGAAACCGTTAAAAAACAAACGGCAGGCATAAGCCACATCCGAGAAACACACTTTATATCTTTGTTTTTTGTGATTACTGTCGATGACAACTTGCGAGGTTACCCAACGACAAAAGTTAAAATTTGTAAAGCGAGCAAAGATTTCTTGGAGAATCCCTTCCTTCTTTTTTG
>NZ_SPGF01000114.1 GCF_005844455.1 Streptococcus mitis
TCAACCACCAAAAAGCTAGAGATTTCCAATTGCGGAACTCTAGCTTTTTAATTTTAAGTCGTTCTCTTATTGTATTTTAGGAGGTTATTGGCCATAAGTACCAATCCCATGTCAATTCTCACTTGACGCTTCCCTCTCAGATTACATCTCTTGTAACCCAAACAAGCCTTTATCTGCCCAAAGACAGGTTCCACATCAATCTTACGTTGAGCAAAAATCTGTCTACCTTCGGGAGATAAAAGCGCCTGACACTCTTTAGCTTTAAAATTTGATAGCGTTCGTTCATATACAGTCCCTTTTGAGGGGCTGCTTCAGGTTCATCAGCGTAGTAAACCTTGATTTCCTGTTGAAAATCCGTCTGTGTTTTCTGATGTTTGATATGGTGAAAACGATAGCACCACCCGTCAGGATGAGTGTAGCTATCCTCCTTGTCATTATAGTACCAATTCGCTAAGTTTCTAGCCGACTGTTTATACCCTCTCTTCTGTTCCTTATCAAACATGGCATATTTAATCAGATGGCTCACCTCCTTTTCATCTAAACGAAGGAGATTCTCTTCACTTCCATATCCAGCATCTGCAACAACTGTCTTCAAGTCATGCGGATAGGTTTCAAGGAATGGCAGAAGAGTCTTGGTATCTGTCGGATTTGAAAAGACATCATAGTGAAGAACAAATTGGTTTTCAGTAGCGATTTGAAGATTATAAGCAGCCTTGAGTTGCCATTTTTCATATGGTCTTCTTTCATCCGCATAAAAGTGGCGTCTGTATCTGTTTTGGAAAAACTGTTACGCCCTTCAAATGTCTCCTGATAGCTCTCATATTTTTCAGCACGTACTGAAAAATCATCTTTGACTTTACGCAAGACTTTCTTGAGTTTACGACGTTGGGTTTTACGTCCATCTTTCCCTTTAACGGGTGTCTCCTCCATGTCTTGGCTCAGTTTTTCCAATTCTTCTTCAAGAACTTGAGAGAATGCAAGCAACTGCTCTGAGGAGATAGGCTCTTGTGTATCCAGTTCGATAGCTTGATGGATAAGGGGAGTGATTTCTTCTTGAAAATAGACCTGTATCTGTTCTTGAAGTTTGGCGGAAAACTTCTCCGTTGCTTTTTTCCGCACGAAACTATACTTGTTGGCATTGGCTTCAATCTTAGTCCCGTCAATAAACAAGCAATCTAAAGTCACTAACTCTTCCATTTTTAAACGAAGATTGAGGTCGATGAAAAGATTACGAATGAGTTCTTCCATCCCTTCAGCGACACGAAAACGATTGATGGTGCGGTAGCTGACAACTAACTGCCCTGTTAGGTATTGCATAGCCAGATTTTCAATCATCATTTTTTCA
>NZ_SPGF01000115.1 GCF_005844455.1 Streptococcus mitis
TCGTTTATGAAAGCGCAGATTTTTCTTATCTTTGAGAGCTTTTGTGAGAATGTTTTTGTCATTGGTAGTAAATGTTGCTTGTGTCATATATCTATTATACGTCAATTTTTGATTTTTGTTAAGTATAAGTAACCATTCTTATCAAATAGGTAGCCCTCATAAAGAATATCTGTAAATTTGACACCTGTTTGACTATAATAAGCCCACTTTCCATCTTCTTTTACCCAACCAGTTTGTAGCTTAGACTCAGTAGGAAGAGTTGACTTTTTCTCCTGCTCACTCGAACTAGGGCTCGTTGGCTGGATTTCTGTAGTTGTTTGAGAAGCATTTGCAGAGCTAGTAGTTGAACTACCGATAGAGTTATTCGTAGAATGACTAGCATCATTAGCTAGAACTGTTTGGCTAGTCAATCCAAGAAGAGCCAGAGCAAGAATCGTAAATTTCTTATATGATTTCATTTATAACCTTTCTAGGGGAATGGAATCCCTGTGTTATTGATTTCTTTAACTTCCTTGATGAAGGAGTTTTTTAAGGATAAAATTTCATTTTCTGGAAATAAGACTTTCATGGTATCAAGATGTTGGATAATCTGATGTCCTAGTTTTATCCCCTCTATTTTATTTTGTCTAAGAAGATTATACACCTCATACATCTTGATAGTCATAAAAGGATATAGAGGTAAATAGTAACCAGTATGGACAAAAATCCTGCAATACTTTATACGATACAATTCAATTTTATCTATCAATTGTTGTGCCAAGTCATAATAAGCATTTTCAGAATAATATTTAACTATTACTCGAAGTACATCCACCAACATATGGGTTTGATTCGTAGCTAAAGGAAGATTACTTGAGAGAAGTTCAAATGCCTCTCTTTCTTTTTGCTGATACACTTTCAAATCAAAGTCAAAGAAAGCAGTTAAACGACCAAATATATAATACTCATTAGGAAGCCAGTAGTCCATAGCAAATAAATCACTCTTTATCTGTCCAAGGACAAGCCAATCATTCTTTGTTAATCCCTCTTTATCTAAAGTAAGATTCAAAAGATGAAGAAAATTTAAAATATATTGACTTACTTCCACATGTTCTACTACTTCATCTACAGTTTCAGAACTAAACGTTCTATCATTCGTTAATTCAACCAACTGTTCTGTTTCTTCTGTATTCATAGAAGCTACGAGAATTATATCCTCATACTTAACAAAAATCAAAAATTGACGTATAATAGATATATGACACAAGCAACATTTACTACCAATGACAAAAACATTCTCACAAAAGCTCTCAAAGATAAGAAAAATCTGCGCTTTCAT
>NZ_SPGF01000116.1 GCF_005844455.1 Streptococcus mitis
CAAAAAAGAAGGAAGGGATTCTCCAAGAAATCTTTGCTCGCTTTACAAATTTTAACTTTTGTCGTTGGGTAACCTCGCAAGTTGCCATCGACAGTAATCACAAAAAACAAAGATATAAAGTGTGTTTCTCGGATGCGACTTATGCCTGCCGTTTGTTTTTTAACGGTTCCCTTTCTTCCCTCCAGTTGAAAAACTACCTCAAGAAACAGTTATCTATTATTCGATCGAATCGAAAATATCCAAGAAAGATAAAGGCTCAATCGGTAGTTGATTTCATCTATAGAGTAACATAAATCTCAAAAAATAGGGTGAAAAACCCTTTATTTGTCATGCAAAAAAATAGAAGATGCGATAGAGAATCACTTTGATGTTCTCAATCCTATCTCCTATTCAAGTAGTTAGATCACTAACTTAATGACATTGGTTCAATTCTGACTCTTTTTACTATAATGCCACATTCGATGAAAGTTCTATAATGAGGTTAGCCACCCAGCCCTCCTAAAAATTAGATGGTTCAACTGGCTTATAGCTAGTACTCGATTTCATTTGATAAGAGGCTTGATGCTGTTAGGCTGGTGAGCCAAGGCTAAGACTAGCCTTGGTTTAGCTAACGAAACAGCTTCAAGGGTTCCTCTTGCCAAATGAAAGCTATTCTAGGCATAAGAAAACACCTCTGTGTTATACTTGTTGTTTAACCGCAAACACAAGAAAGGTACAGAGATGCAAGACAATTATACTACAAAAGGCAAACATTTGACAATCGATAGCCGTCGCTTAATTGAACGATGGAAAAAAGAAGGAAAATCAAATAGAGAAATTGCCTCTCTACTTGGAAAAGCTCCTCAAACTATCCACACTGAAATCAAGCGTGGGACAGTACGACAATGTCTTGGAAAAGGGCGCTTCAAAGAGGTTTATTCTGCCGACTATGCTCAACAATCTTATGAAAGCAATCGGAAGCATTCGGTCAAGAAATCAAGCTTAACCAAGGAACTAAAGGAAAAGATTCTCCACTATCATAACCAAAAATTTTCGCCTGA
>NZ_SPGF01000117.1 GCF_005844455.1 Streptococcus mitis
AATGCTAGTTTTCATCCCAAGAACATTTTGGATGAACTTTGCATTCAAGATAAGCACTTTTTCTTACCTCTACCACCTTATTCACCAGATTTGAATCCTATTGAGCAAGCTTGGGCTATCTTGAAAAAGAAAGTGACAGATTTATTAAGGAAAGTTCCAAATATTTTTGAATGTTTAAAGTGCTTTTTTAAAACTAAATGACTATATAGGAAAAATTTATTATATAGAAGTGATAGAGCACAGAGGAGTAAGATAAATGTCATTAAAAGAAAATCTAAATAAATATGACTATTTAAAAGAAATTTGCAAATTCTCAGATTTAACAAATGTAAACATAGAACAATTGATAAAAGGGGTGTCAAATGACGAGAAAAAATTGTGGGCAATGTTTGCTAGGAAAAGAAGAGGCTTGAATAACGATAATTCTGATTTGGCACAGATTTGCGTACAAGTTGGGAGTAGTATTAACATATACTCTGAGTTAAGAAGAATATTAAGATGTATGATTTCTGAACCAAAAAAAGAAAAAGTTTCTACAGAATTCACGGTTGATGCATATATGTTTACTACATTCATGGATAAAGACAGTATCAAGTACAGATCTATTTATAATAAATTCGAAGATTTTATTATTTATGAAATTATTGCTGAAAAATACTTAGCTAATATAGATTATGGAGACTATGATAAAATCAACTATTCGGAAGTGAAATTTGCGCTTGAACATCGTGCTTATTTATGGAATCCAGCCCCATCAACATATGGAAATAAAGAACGAGAAATACTCGCAACTTTTAAAACAAGAAAAGAGAACAAAGAGAAAGAAGTTGAAAATTTTTTTGAAAGTTCTATAATGAGGTTAGCCACCCAGCCCTCCTAAAAATTAGATGGTTCAACTGGCTTATAGCTAGTACTCGATTTCATTTGATAAGAGGCTTGATGCTGTTAGGCTGGTGAGCCAAGGCTAAGACTAGCCTTGGTTTAGCTAACGAAACAGCTTCAAGGGTTCCTCTTGCCAAATGAAAGCT
>NZ_SPGF01000011.1 GCF_005844455.1 Streptococcus mitis
CCAAGAAAGATAAAGGCCCAATCGGTAGTTGATTTCATCTATAGAGTAACATAAATCTCAAAAAATAGGGTGAAAAAACTTTATTTGTCATGCAAAAAAATAGAAGATGTGATAGAGAATCACTTTGATGTTCTCAATCACACCTCCTATTCAAGTAGTTAGATCACTAACTTAATGACATTGTTTCGTACTCGTCTTCTCTTTTATAAACTACTGATTAAAGTGAGTTTACGTCAACTTTGATACCAACACCTTGAGTAGTTGTGATAGTCAAGTTTGTTACATAAGTTCCTTTAGCTGTAGCTGGTTTTGATTTTTGGATTGTTTCGTTGAAAGCTTTGAAGTTTTCAACCAATTTTTCAGCTTCAAATGATACTTTACCGATGATTGCTTGAACGTTACCTGCACGGTCAGCACGGTAAGTGATTTTACCACCTTTAGACTCTTCAACTGCTTTAGCAACATCCATTGTTACAGTACCAGTTTTAGGGTTTGGCATCAAGTTACGTGGTCCAAGGACACGTCCAAGACGTCCAACAAGAGCCATCATGTCAGGTGTAGCGATAACTACGTCGAAGTCCAACCAACCGTCGTTGATTTTCGCAACAAGGTCATCTTCACCAACAAAGTCTGCACCAGCAGCTTTTGCTTCCTCAGCTTTTGCACCACGTGCGAAAACAAGAACGCGTGAAGTTTTACCAGTTCCGTTTGGCAATACCATTGCTCCACGGATTTGTTGGTCAGCTTTTTTTACGTCGATGTTCAAGTTGTAAGCAACTTCTACAGTTGCGTCAAATTTTGCAAAGTTAGTTTCTTTTGCAAGTGCTACAGCTTCTTCTACACTGTATGCTTTTGTGCTGTCGATTTTCTCAAGAGCAGCACGAAGTTGTTTGCTTTTTTTAGCCATTTTCTATTCTCCTTGTAAGTGGTTCAATCGATTTTCATCTCCCACGTCACTCCTCGAAATGATGAAGTCTTGCGGGTTTTCAGTCTATTATTTTCCTTTTCCTACTTCGTTAAGTTCCTTTGCTGTACCTAACCTAAGTACAAGCCTCAGCCACTTGCCTAGTATGAAAAGCAACCAATAGACTGCTGTGAGATTTTCTACTGTGTTATTGATTAGTCAACAACAGTGAATCCCATAGAACGAGCAGTACCTTCGATCATACGCATTGCAGACTCAATGTTTGCTGCGTTCAAATCTGGCATCTTAGTTTCTGCAATTTCTTGTACTTGTGCACGAGTAACTGTAGCAACTTTAGTTTTGTTAGGTGTACCTGATCCTTTTTCAACACCTGCAGCTTTTTTCAAAAGAACAGCAGCTGGTGGTGTTTTAGTGATGAAAGTAAATGATTTATCTTCGTAAACTGAGATAACAACTGGAATGATCATACCAGCTTGGTCAGCTGTACGAGCGTTGAACTCTTTTGTGAATCCCATGATGTTGATACCAGCTTGACCAAGAGCAGGTCCAACCGGTGGAGCTGGTGTAGCTTTACCAGCAGGGATTTGCAATTTTACAAGTTTTTCGACTTTTTTAGCCATTTTTAAATCCTCCTTTGTGGTTTTGGCGGTAATGTAAGATTTTTACCTCCCACAAGTATGCTTTTCACATACCCATCTATTATACACTATTTATCTGAAATTGCAAGAGAAAAGTTTATTTTTTAATCGACGTAATCTCCGCCTTCAAAGCCGTAATACTCTTCCAAACTGAGACCACTTTCAGCTATTTCTTTTGCTTCTTTTCCGACATAACGAAGGTGCCATTCTTCAGCCATATAGCCTGTTTCCTTTTCCTTGCCTTTGAGATAACGGACAACAAAGCCATAATCAGCCGCATGGTTCAAGAGCCATTGGCCGCCTTCTCTTCTGTCACCAAATCACCATTTGTCCCAATCACATCAAAGGCCAAGCCTGTCTGGTGTTCGCTATAGCCAGGACGAGCAGAATAACGGTCGGCAGCTTCTTTCCCATCTTGATTGACATAATCTTGATAGAGCTTTGTCTGGGTTTCATAACTTCTAAAGCCACTGTAATGGTCGCTGATTGGGAAACCTGCCTCTTGCATAGCTTTGATGAGTTTGACCAACTCTGCCTTGGCTGTTGGATTTTCCCCTGGATTATAGTCTTTAGACAATGGATAGTGTTTGTTGGCTACGATGATTTCATCGTATTTCCCTTGGATGCTGTAGTAGTCTCCTTTGTTAGCCACTTCTGCTTTTTTCTGGGCAGCTCCTTGAGATTTACTGCCGGCTGTTCCATCAGCTCTAGCTGTTTGTTCTATTTTAGCTGCGCCATCTTCATTTTTTGATTTTTCCTGTGAACAAGCTGCTAGACTCAAGGCTAGCAAGGCTGTCAAGACAAGGTATCTTTTTTTCATTTTTACTCCTTTATTTCTAATAGTTTATCTAGTTCTGACGATAAACATTTGACTAATCTTTTAATCTCATCCGGTTTTGCTTGGCAATCTTCTGCCGCCATTTCTTCCCAGGGCACCCACCAGACTGGACCACGGCCATTCAATCCACGTCCCCTCATATCACCTGATTGTCTTGGAAAGAGGTGCCAGTGAACGTGGGCATCTCCATTTCCTAGAAGTTCAATGTTCATCTTTTCAGCTTTAAACGCTTTGGCGACTGCTTCTTGAACCAAACTCATTTCCTCTAGAAAACGAAGTTTTTTAGAAGTCTCCATCTGATGGAGTTCTGTGACATGCTCCTTTGCTAGAAATAAGGTATAGCCCTTAAAGTATTGATGGTCTCCAATGACAACATAGCCTGTTTCTAGTTCTTTTACAAAGTAGGGATTCTTCCCTGTCTTGATCTATTCAATTCTTTGACAAATCAAGCACATATCAGTCTACCAATGCACTCTTGAGATAAGCGTCGACCATACGCTCAGTCGCCACGACCGAATCAATGTGTGTTCGTTCGTAAGAGTGACTGGATTCAATACCAGCTCCAAGGAGGGCGTGTTTGACCTCTGCTCCTGCAGACATGGCCGCTGAAGCGTCAGAACCATAAAATGGATAGATATCTAGCTTAAATGGAATATCTTGCTCTTTCGCCAAAGCCACTAAATGTTGACGGAAGTCATAGTGATAGGGACCTGAAGCGTCCTTGACACAGATAGATACTGTGTACTCATCCGTCTGCTGGTCATCTCCCATTGCCCCCATATCGACAGCTAGATATTCAACCACTTGAGTTGGAATATTGGAGTTGGCACCGTGACCCACCTCTTCAAAGACTGAAAAGGCAAAATGAGTTGTTATTGGTAATTCAATCCCCTCTTCCTTATAAACACGAAGAAGATTGAGCAAAATCGCTGCGCTGACTTTGTCATCCAAGTGACGTGACTTGATAAAACCAGTATCTGTCACGACAGTTCGCGGGTCAAAACTGATAAAGTCGCCAACCTCGATGCCCAAGGCGCAGGTTTCTTTTTCATTACTTACTTTTGCATCCAAACGCACTTCCATATTGTCCTGTGTGCGTTCTGCAGTTCCTGCATCCTTGTAGACATGGCAAGAAGTTTGGTGGATGAGGATGGTTCCAGATACCTTTTTACCTGTGCTAGCCACATGAACCGTACAGTTTTCCCCTTCGATCATGTTCCAAGGAAAACCACCGATACGGTCCAATTTGAGACGGCCATCCGGTTTGACTGCACGAACAATAGCACCCAGCGTATCCACATGGGCAGTCACATAGCGGTGTTGTTCATCATTTTGACCTTTAATGGTCACATTGACACCACCCTTGGCTGTACGAACTGGCTGGTAACCAAGCTCTTCTAAAGTATGGACCAAGTAGTCTGAAATCTCACGAGTAAATCCCGTCGGAGATGCAATTGCGGTTAGTTCTTTGATATATTCTACTGTTCGATTCATTTCTTCACCTCTTTTGCTACCTATTATAACACATTTATCATCGGATAAAAAAAGAAAATCACCTCTGTAGACTTAGCTACAAAAGTGATTTTAGTGATTATTCCATTTCAAAAACATCGCTTTCTTGCTTGTTTGGTAAAACCAATGAGAGCAAGATTCCGACAACGGCTGGTACCAACCATGGGAGTGAGGCCTTTGCAAAAGGAAGAACATTGACAAGATTTGCAAGAAACTCAACTTTAAATGAGCTTCCTAGTACGCTTGCAATGGCAATGGCTGTAACGACTGCAATTGTCAACTGCATACCCGGTTTTGAAAGAGCCACAAATTTGTTGACAATGACAATCATGACGATAGCAATCGTGATTGGGTACAAGATAACCAGTACTGGAATTGAATACTTGATAATCGCATCAAGACCCAAATTAGCAATAGCAAATCCAATCAAGGTAAAGGCTGTCGCATAAACCTTGTAGCTGATTTGTGGGAAACGCTCATTAAAGAACTCAGCTGTTGACACAATCAAACCAACTGTTGTTGTGAAGCAGGTTACGGTAACCATAGCTGCAAGGAAGAGTTGAGCTGTTGAACCAAAGATTTCTTGAGTAGCTTGTGACAAGATGTAAACGCCTGGTGTTCCACCCTTCATCGCTTCGGCTGGTACTGGGAAATGATTGCCAAGGAAACCTAAACCAATGTAAAGGGCACTGAAAGCAAGGGCAACAACGATACCAACAACCCAAATAGTTGAAATGTATTCTTTCTTACTTGAAAATCCAAGTTGTTTCAAGGTTTGAACTGCAATTACACTAAAGGCAACTGAGGCAAGGGCATCCAAGGTATTGTAACCTTCTAGGAAACCTGTACCAAAGGCAGAAGCTTGATAAGCAGCTGAAGCAGCTTGAGGACTTGTTCCACCGTATTTGAAAGCTCCTAGAACAACCAAGATGACAATCAAGATTGCAAAGACTGGCGTTAAAATACGGCCGATACGGTCCAAGATTTTGGATGGATTAAGCGAAATCAAATAGGCTGTCGCAAAATACAGAACCGTAAAGACAATCAAACCAAGACCTTTATTTGCATCCGACAAAAGAGGGCTAATCCCTACCTCGTAAGCTGTTGTCGCAGTACGTGGGATAGCAAAGAATGGACCAATTGACAAGTACAGAACTGAGAGGTAAAGAGTCGCAAACCAAGGTGCTATCTTTGTTGAAATCTCATAGATATATCCTTTAGGATTTAGCGTTCCAATAATAAGAGTCAAGACGGCGATACCGACACCTGAAAAGACAAAACCTGCGATGGCAGGAAGAAAATGTTCTCCAGATAGAGCACCTAGAGAAGGCGGAAAAATCAAGTTCCCCGCACCAAAAAATATTCCAAACAGGAGCAAGCCTGTTAGGGCACCTTTTTTAGCCATGAAAATCTCCTTCATATTTATAAAATACTGACTTAGTATATCATGAATACGAGTATGAAAAAAGCTTCACGAAGTAAATATTGAATGTTTTCAAGATTCTAAAAAATGAGAATTATCTAAAAATAGCATTCTCCCACCCAGTCCACACCAAGTAGGAGAAATGCAAAATTTTAAAGTTCTTCAAAGGCTAACATGCCACCCTGAACATTGATAACTTCATAACATTGTTCAGCTAGAAATTGACAAGCACGCGGCGATCTCATTCCAGATTTGCAAATAACATAATACAACTGGTCCTTGTCCAACTGATCAAAGGTATCAGGCAATTGACTAAGCGGTAGGTTGTGGGCACCTTCTAAATGAAGTGTTTCAAACTCATCCACTTCTCGCACGTCCACTAGAGAAAGTTGGTCGTTTTGATAAAGCTGGTAAAATGCGTCAAAGGTAATTTCTTTCATTCTTTTTCTCCTAATACTCTTCGAAAATCTCTTCAAACCACGTCAGCGTCGCCTTACCGTAGGTATATGTAACTGACTTCGTCAGTTCTATCCACAACCTCAAAACAGTGTTTTGAGCTGACTTCGTCAGTTTTATCTGCAACCTCAAAGATGTACTTTAAGCAGACTGCGGCTAGCTTCCTAGTTTGCTCTTTGATTTTCATTGACTATAAAATGGTTTTAATTCTTTTTTTCAAATCTGGCACCACTTTTGCCTCAAACCAAGGATTTTTGGCCATCCAGATTTGATTTCGCGGTGAGGGGTGAACTAGCGGAAAATAGGTTGGCAAATAGTTCTGGTAATGTTTTACCCTCTCTGTCACCTTGCCACTGACTTCCTCCTGTAAATAGTAGGCTTGGGCGTATTGCCCAATCAAGAGGGTTAACTGAATATCTGGTAATTCTTGCAAGAGCTGAGGATGCCATTTTTCTGCAAAACCAGTCCGCGGCGGAAGATCACCCGACTTTCCATGCCCTGGAAAGTAGAAATCCATAGGCAAAACAGCAAAATAACCTGAATTGTAAAAGGTATCTTCATCCACACCTAGCCACTCCCGCAAGCGGTCACCACTCTTATCTTTCCAGTAAAGGCCTGCTTCTTGAGTTTTAAGTCCCGGTGCCTGACCAATGATATTGATGCGAGCAGTTTTTGGCGCCGCAAAGAGAGGTTCAATTCCGCGTTCTGTATAGCTAGCATTCTGCGGATCCACCATAATAGCCTGCTTGATTCTTTCGATTTGAGACATCTGTTTTCCCTCCAAAAAGAAGTCCAAGCATTACATCTCAGACTTCTAAGGCTTTATTTGATCAATTCATAAATAGCTTCGGCATAGATTGCTGCTGCTCGGAAGAGATCGTCCAAGGCGATAAATTCATTGGCTTGGTGCATGGTGTCAATTGAGTCTGGGAACATGGCACCGTAGGCAACCCCACGTTCCAGCAAGCGACCAAAGGTACCACCACCAATGACTTGTTCGTGACCTTGAAGACCAGTTTGTTTTTCATAGACATTCAACAAGGTTTGCACAAGCGGATCTTCCATTGGCACATAGTGAGGCGTGTGGCCGTGTTCAGAAAGGCTAACAGAAGCAACTGGCAAGTTTTCAAGGATTGACTTGATTTGTTCTGGGCTTGTCCCTTTTGGATAGCGGATGTTGAGGGCAATCGTATTGTCAGCACTTGTTTCATCGAAGCGGAAGACACCGGCATTCATAGAAAGGGCACCCATCTTTTCATCCACATGAGCAATCTTGAGATTTTCACCCTCATGGTCGTTCAAGAGAATTTTTCCAGCGATGTCAAGGTAGTCTTTTGCAGGACCTGCAAAATCAAACTGACTAAGGAAGAGGGCGAGATAAGTCGCACCATTAACACCTGAAGCAGGCATAGCACCATGGGCTGATTTACCAATGATGGTCACCTTGTATTGGCCAGCTTCTTCTTGAATTTCTCCTCTGAGTTTGTGCTCTGCAACAAAGGCATCTAGTTTAGCTTGCAAGTCAGCCAAGTCACCTGAAACGACTGCTGTTGCTGATTCAGGTACCATGTTTTCACGCAAACCACCTGTGAAGCTGTGAAGACGGGCAGCACCTGTATTTTCACCTGCAAAGTGGAGGTATTCTGTGATGTTTCCTTTTTCACCATTGATAATTGGGAATTCAGCGTCTGGAGAGAAACCGAAGTCTGGTTTTGCAAGTCCTACGTGCTCGAAGTAGTAGTCCATGTCTGCCCAGCCTGATTCTTCGTCTGTTCCGACGATGAAACGAACCTTCTTAGAAGTTGGAAGGCCCAATTCTTTGATGATTTTCAAACCATAGTAACAAGCTGTTGTAGGCCCCTTGTCGTCCGAAGCTCCACGCGCATAAAGACGACCGTCTTTGATAGTTGGTGTGTAAGGATCTGTGTCCCAACCGCTACCAGCTGGCACCACGTCCATGTGGGCAAAGATTCCGAGAACTTCTTCTCCATCACCAAACTCGAAGTGTCCTGCGTAGTTATCGACATTCTTAGTTGGATAGCCATCGCGGTCTGCGATTTCAAGGAATTTCTCCAAGGCTTTTACTGGCCCAGGTCCAAATGGATGCTCAGCATCAGCCTTGCTATCATCACGTTCTGAGTTAATTTCCAAAAGGCTAAACAAGTCAGCCAAGAGGTCTTCTTTACGTTTTTCTACTTCTGCTGTAAAATCAATTACTGTCATTTTTTTCTTCTTTCTATCTTTTCTCGATGATTTCATCTACTGGCAAGCGGTAGCTTGGTTCCAATTTTTCGTCTGTGTAACCCACTGTAATCAAGAGTTCTGGGCGGAAACGGTCCTCAATATCCAAAACTTCATTGACTTTTGATTTGTCAAAACCAAGGATCAAATTTGATCCAATTCCTTGGTCCGTCAATGCAAGAACCAAATTCATGGCAACTAATCCTGCATTGAGGGCTAGGTAGTCGCTGACCTGTTGTTCATTGTAACGTGCAAATTCAGCTGGCAAATTTTTCATGAAGTATTGAAGTTGCTCTTCAGAAAAGTTATTAGCACCACCAACACGGGCAATCTTACGGGCACATTTAGCAAGGTCTGTGTCTGTAAACAAGGCAATGGTTACAGGCGCTGATGATACCTGTTCAAAGTTCGAACCGTAAGCCAATTTTGCTAGTTCGGCATTTTTCTCACGTACCACCACAAATTTCCAAGGCTGGCTGTTGTGGGCACTTGGTGCCAAGGTTGCAATTTCGATAGCCGTACGCACATCTTTTGGATCAACAGGCTTGTCAGTGAAATGCTTAGTCGCATGACGTTTTTTATTCAATTCAAGAAATTTCATAATCGATTTCCTTTTCTAATTCTATTGCTTCCATTCTACCATAATTTGAAAGAGCTTGCAGATATTTTCTATGATTAAGTTTTTTTATCACAACCATAAAAAATATATATTGGTTCATCAGGACAGTTTCTGATAAACTAGCAGATAACTTATACTCTCCGAAAATCAAATTCAAACCACGTCAGCGTCGCCTTACCGTACTCAAGTACAGCTTGCGGCTAGCTTCCTAGTTTGCTCTTTGATTTTCATTGAGCATTACATCTGAATGGAGACATTATGAAAAAATTTAGCCTATTACTAGCCATCCTACCATTTTTGGTTGCCTGTGGGAATCAAGCCACACCTAAAGAGACTAGTCCTCAAAAGACAATCGTCGTTGCTACAGCTGGTGATGTGCCACCATTTGACTACGAAGACAAGGGCAAGCTGACAGGCTTCGATATCGAAGTTCTAAAGGCAGTGGATGAAAAGCTCAGCGACTACGAGATTCAATTCCAAAGAACTGCATGGGAGAGCATCTTCCCAGGACTTGATTCCGGTCACTATCAGGCTGCAGCCAATAACTTAAGTTACACAAAAGAGCGTGCTGAAAAATACCTCTACTCACTTCCAATTTCAAACAATCCCCTCGTCCTCGTCAGCAACAAGAAAAATCCTTTGACTTCTCTTGACCAAATCGCTGGCAAAACAACACAAGAAGATACTGGAACTTCAAACGCTCAATTCATCAATAACTGGAATCAGAAACACTCTGACAATCCTGCTACTATCGATTTTTCTGGTGAGGATATTGGAAAACGCATCCTTGACCTTGCGAACGGTGAGTTTGATTTCCTAGTTTTTGACAAGGTATCCGTTCAAAAGATTATCAAGGATCGCGGTTTGGACCTTTCTCTTGTTGATTTACCTTCTGCTGATAGCCCCAGCAACTATATCGTTTTCTCAAGCGACCAAAAAGAGTTTAAAGAGCAATTTGATAAAGCACTCAAAGAACTCTATCAAGATGGAACCCTTGAAAAACTCAGCAACACTTATCTAGGTGGCTCTTATCTCCCAGATCAATCTCAGTTACAATAAGATATATAAAAGCGATTGGACTAGCCAATCGTTTTTAGTTTGCATTGGTTATCTTAGGGAACTCTTACAAAAAATCAAAAAATTCTTCACATCCTCTACATACCCATGCTTTTCTATTAAGCTTGCTAATAATTCCAGATTGTGTCCCTGATAGTTATCTTCACGACGTAATTCTTCATACATTTCGATAAAGGGAAGCCCCTTGGACTTGGCCAATTCTAACTCAGCCTCGTAATCATAAGCAACTTTACGAAATTGTATATTGACCAATTCCCCATCTTCAACCTCTATCACGGCATACTGGGCACGGTGATTTTTTAACGCCTCCCAATTAAAATAGGGCATACCAATCGAACCTGGATTGATGATTTGTTGCCCTTGACTGCCATAACGAAGCAACTGCTTGTGAACATGACCATAGACTGCCACGTCCGTTTCCGCATCTAGCAGTTGGTCAAATTTTTCTGTATCATTCCCAACCAACAAGTCACCTCCATAATTTTTGTCAGGTAAATTATGAGAGAGAGAAAAGCGCAGTCCCTCAATTTCTTTCTTTTCCAGCAAAGGCAAGCTTCGTAGCCAGACAATCGTTGCAGGATCCATTCGCTCCATCAAAAACTGGGTCATGCGCATTGACTGGATTTCTTTCGGATGTTCCAAACCATATTCGCCATCCAAGGCCTCAAGGACACGATCATCCCAATTGCCTCGAACACTGGCTGTGATAGGAAGGTCCTTTAGTAGGGCTACCAAGTCATTTGCACCTGGACCAGGAAGAAAAATATCTCCCAGAAGCCAGTATTCACTGACTCCTTGATTTTTAGCATCTGCAATCACTGCTTCTAGCGCCGTCGCATTGCCATGAATATCTGATAAAATTGCGATTTTATGATTCATTGTGGTTTCCTTCCGTTTGATAATCTACTCTTTCTTCCGCCACTTGAGGCAAGACTTCTGCCTCCTGCGGGTTCAACTTCCTCTGCACTGCTTCTGCGACCGCTCTAGGCACTCCAACTTCAACAATATCATCCACACTGGCTTCCTTGATTTTGGTCAGAGACTTGAAATGCTTCATGAGATTTTGCTTGCGTTTAGGTCCCAAACCTTCAATTCCATCCAGTTGTGAAGAAAAGGAGTTTTTCGAGCGCAGTTGGCGGTGAAAGGTGATGGCAAAGCGGTGGACCTCATCTTGGATGCGTTGAAGGAGGAAAAATTCTTGAGAATTGCGAGACAACTCCACCACCTCAAGAGGATCTCCAAAGAGCAATTCATGGGTTTGGTGCTTATCATTCTTTTGCAAACCTGCAATTGGAATATCCAAGCCTAGCTCCTCTTGGATGACTTGCTTAGCAATATTGACCTGACCTTGCCCCCCATCAATGACAATCAAATCTGGAGGAGTCAAACCCTCACGCTGAACTCGACCATAGCGTCTGCGGATAACTTCTCTCATACTGGCATAATCATCTGGACCGACAACCGTTTTTATCTTGTACTTACGATAATCTTTTTTACTTGGTTTGCCATTAACAAAGACCACCATGGCTGAAACAGGACTGGTTCCCATGATATTGGAGTTATCAAAGGATTCGATACGGACTGGAGTCGGGATTTGGAGCAAGCGTCCTAGATTTTCAATAGCTCCTTGTGTCTTTTCGACAGATTTCTCCAGCAGGTTGAATTTCTGCTCTAAGCTGACACGGGCATTTTTTATGGCTAGATTGACCAGCTGTTTTTTCTCTCCACGTTGGGGTTTGAGAATCTTGGTATCCACCAAAGCCTTAACTGCTTCTTCATCAATATCCTGCGGAATCAGTACCTCATTGGGAACCAGGTGAGATTTTTCTTGATAAAATTGTCCCACATAGGTCAAAAAATCCTCATCCGGATCATTATAGTAAGGGAAAAGATTGACATCACGTTCAATCAGTTTCCCCTGACGAACGAAGAAAACCTGAACACACATCCAGCCCTTGTCCACATAGTAGCCAAAGACATCGCGATTTTGGAGATCTTTAGACATGACCAGTTGCTTGGTCCGAAGCGTTCCAATAGCCTGAATCAGGTCACGATATTCCGCCGCACGTTCAAATTCCATAGTCTGAGCTGCTGCAGCCATTTTCACCTTGAGCTCATCGATGATTTTGTCATCCTGTCCCTTTAGGAAATCAGAAACCTCCTGAGCCATAGACTTGAAATAGTCCTCATCCTTCTTACAGATGGTATGGGCCATACATTGACCGATATGGTAGTAAAAACAGACCTTAGAAGGTGGATTGGTACACTTGCGAAAAGGGAAAATCCGATCCAGTAGTCGCTTAATTTCATTGGCTGCCCCCACATCTGGATAAGGGCCAAAATAAAGACCACCGTCCTTTTTGACCTGACGAGTGATAATCAAACGAGGATAGCGCTCATTGGTGATTTTGATGAAGGGATAGGACTTATCATCCTTGAGCATGATATTGTATTTAGGCTTATTTTCCTTGATGAGGTTGATTTCTAGGAGAAGTGCCTCAATATTAGACTCCGTAACAATAAATTCAAAATCTACAATCTCAGACACCAAGGCCTCTGTCTTGGTATCATGACTCCCACGGAAATAGGATCGCACGCGGTTGCGCAGATTTTTTGCCTTTCCTACATAGATAATGGTGCCGTTTTTATCCTTGTGAATGTAACAACCAGGGCTGGTCGGCAAGAGCTCTAGTTTTGATTTAATCAAGTTATTCATAGTTCAATTATAGCAAAAAAGTAGGGAAAGATTGTTCCCTACTCACTAGTCTCATATATTTTTCGGAGGTTTGCGACATCCTCTTCCTGGATACCATAAAAAGAACCTGCCGGTTGCATCACAGACTTCTCATCTGTATGGTCCAAGCCAATAGCATGCCCCAACTCATGTTCTGCCGTATGGACAATGCGCTCATAGGAATAGCCATGTCTGGATTGGACAAATAATAGTGATTCAGACGCACCGTTACAGACAAGAATTGCCCTGTTAAGAGATTGGTCAATGCTTTGTTGACCAATCTTTACCGACCGCTCTGCCTGCTTCAGCGCTCCTTGGAAATCCCCGTTCAGATACCAAAGAAATCCAAAAGCAAGAGTGCATAAAAACAAAACAATCCAAACCAAGCGCCAAAACAAACGCCAAACAAAAGAAAGCCCCTATCAAACGAAAAAGCCAGCGCATGCCTCTCCACCTTTCTAGCAAATAAAGACTATTTTACTAAAATAAGCTGAAAGAAAGCTAAATACTGGCTTTTTCATCTTAACGTCCTAATATTTTTTTGAATAACTGAATAGCTTTGTATTTTAAAGGCGATGGATGATAACGGAAAGTTCCTGCTTTACGTACAATATAGCCATTAAAATTTTGTTTAAAACGCAAAACGCCATCACTACCATCAAAAATCCCTTGAATCCCTAGGAAGTTGTATTGATGGATGTTTCGTTGCATTGTCTGCTTCATCGCATGATATTGAAGTAAAAATGGAGCTGAGAACTTCTGATACTCTGCGTACGACCCTCCAAACAAGTAGGTTGCCTCTGTATTTGTGTAGATTATTAAAGCACAAGCTAGAGCAACATTGCCAGACTCACTATCCAAGCTAGTTAGAAAATCTTTTTTCTTTTGCAAGGCTTGATATTGCTGATGAAATTGTTTCGACTTCTTGTCAAGACTAGCCATCTTCACATTTAAAGCATCTATGGACTGTTGCGGATTGACTTCAGCAATTAGGAAATCCGCCTTATCTCCAAACATATCATACAATTTAAAGTAATAATCTAAATTCTTATCCTCAAAACCTTGTCTTTTACCTGTTTCTTCAATAATTTTTTTGAACGTTGGAATTTCTTCCCGTTCTGCATTTCGAATAAGAAGATTAAAATCAAAGGCTGAATGAATGTTGCGAATACTATTTTTATTAAAGGATTTCAATAAGGAAACAGCATCATAATCTTGCAAATCTTTGATGTAATGCCAGCTGACTTCTCCACCTGGATAACCTGTTGTCAATCCATCAAATTGATAACCTAAATCAGTCAAACCTTGAATAATACTTTTTTTCTCAGTATCTATTGGATTACCTTCACTATCAAAAGTTTGATAAGTTTCATAAGGTTTTACAAGCAACTCTAATACACCATTTTGCTTGGCATATTCTTTTAACTCTTCATAAAAAACTGGAAGAGCATCTTGTTGGGTATAAATCGGCCCCGAATTGATCTCCATATGCAGGCCACCCAGCATGGGCAAGCTATAAACCAGAGCTGCAACTTGAATTTCTCCTTCTTGTTTCAAAGCAAGATAAACAATTCGAGCCCCTCTTTTTTCTAACAAGTCCCCCATTTGGACAGATTGCATAAAGGAACGAGAAGAAACCTGGTCAGAATAAGTACGAAACTCTTCTTTCGTGAGTGTAGTTAGTGCCATATACTTACTTTCTATGTTTTTTTCTTAATGTTTTACGGCAATCAAGAGCCAGCCTTAACAGAGGATAGAGAGGATGGGTAGGCATTGTAAATTCACCCAAATATTCTTCAATCGTTGGATTAAATTTTTCCTTAAAATGATAAAGTCCACCATTGAGAGAGTTTTCAACACCACCTAAATTTTGCCACAACATACCTCGCTCAAAGGCATAGTGAGCCGTTTCATACCAAGTTAAAATCGGTGCATTATAACGTTTAAAAGCATCATCCATACCAGCATATAGATTGACAGAGGTATTACCAAATTCCAAACTCAAAGCAGCTGCTAAGGGAACTCTTGCTTGACCTGCATCCATATATTCCTGCAGGAAAGTCAATTCCTCTAACAAACGTTCTTTTTCCTTCTTCTGCGCTTCTACTTTTGAAGTTCGAGTAGACTCAGTAAAGGTCTCTTCTAAGGCTCTATTTTTCGCTAACTGTTCTTCTAATTCTTGCGAACGTTTAGAGACATCCAAGGTTGCCAACGTGATGTAAGCCTTGTCCTTAAAATTATCTAACAACTTTTTATAATAGGCTTCATTCCTCAGATGAATCTCTTTCCGCTTCTCGGTTTTTTTCATCAAAAAGGAAAAAGGATCTAATAATTCAGTTCCACCAAATTGAATCTCTACTCCCTTATTTCGCGCTGTTCGAATAGCCTGTTTTGTTGACTTAGAAAGTTTATCTTCTTCAAAATTTTCCTTGTATATTTTCGCCTGAATACGAGGTTGAATGGTGTCTCCCATTTCCTCCGTTTTTCCTGACCACCTTACCCCCATTTGTTGCAAACTATCAATAATAACCAGATTTTCAGGAAATTCTGTTTTTTCCTGATTAATTAAACTTTGAGACAGGCAAATACTTGGGTCAAAAGTCACAAAAATAGCTCTCTTGCTACGAGCATAAGACTTAATGGACTGAATGACAAAACTCAAGAGTTCCGTATCCCCATAATCCAATATAGGTCCTCTTGGGATGTAAAACATTTTATAGCCTAGCGGAAGAGTTCTAATCAAAATACTAGCTGTCGCCAGTAATTTTTCTTCCCTGTAGACACCAAACCTCTCATGTTGCCAATCAGACTTAACTTCTTCCCAAGCACTACTTTGTAATACATTAGCTAATTCATGTTCTTTAACAAACTGATCATACTCTAATGTGGGAATGCCAATTTGATAACGGTACATTTCCTACTCTCTTTCTTCCAGTATCTTATTACTATTTTACTACTTTCGTTTGAAAAGTCTAGTGAAAACATATTTTATTTTAGTTCTACCCCCTATGCTGAAGTTCAAACTAAGTCAATCTCTCTTCTAATTTGAAAACAATTGGCAAGGTTGCTAAAAAGCCTTCCAATTGTTTTTCCCAATAGTACCATTCGTGAGTTCCAGCACTATGGCTATAGGTCACATCAAAACCTAATTTTTTGAGATTTTTCACTGCTAGATTATTGGCTTCATACAAGAAATCCTGCTCGCCACACCAAGCCCAAAGCTTGGTCTTTTTATCCGATTTTTTAGCCAGACTTTCAAGAGAATAGGGGCTAGCTGTCCAATCTTTAATCTCCCCAAAAACACCTCTCCAATAAGCCGGTGTTCCCAAATTTTGGCTCTCAGGAGAAAAATCTTGAAAACTAAGGGCGCCTGAAAAACTAGCTGCATGAGAAAAACGATTTGTAGCAAGAGCCAATTTGAAACAGCCATAGCCTCCCATAGAGAGACCAGCGATAAAGGTCTTTTCACGCTTACTAGTCATATTAGAGAAGAAGCGTTTCAAAACCTGTGGCAATTCCTCTGCTAGAGCCGTGTAATAGTCAAAACCATATTGGGTATCGGTGTACCAACCATTGCTAGTATTAGGCATAACAACGATGAGATTGGTTCCTCGAAGCAAGCGTTCTACATTGGTCCGCTTGAGCCAGCTATTATGATTACCAGACATCCCGTGCAAGAGGTACAAGACGGGAATATCTTTACAATCTGGATTTTCCACTCGATTGGCATCAGGGTAGAGGACATTCACCCCCCACTCCATATCCAAAACTTGTGAGTAATACTCAATTTTCATTACTGCCATAATTTTTTCCTTCTATTTTCCGATAAGAAAAAGCCGAAATTCGACTTTCCCTCTGTTTATTTCAACGATTATTTTGCTTCCATGACTACTGGTAAAATAGCTGGGCGACGTTTGGTTTGATCAAAGAGGTACTTGGTCAAATTGTCACGAACCTTCCCTTTGAGATCTGCCCAGTCAAAGTCATCCCCTTGAAGATACTCTTCTACCGTTTGGTTAATCAATTCGGAACTTTCACGGAGAATGTCGCGACTTTTCTTAAGGTAGATAAATCCACGCGTATGAACACGAGCCTTAGCCACAATCTTCTTCTCACGACGGTTAACAGTGATAGCCACGATAAAGATTCCATCCTCTGACAAGACCTTACGGTCGCGAAGAACGACATTCCCAACATCACCAATGGCATTTCCATCAATCATGACATCGCCTGCAGAAACTGCTCCAGCTGGGACGAAGTCTCCATGTTCATAGGACATGATCGTTCCCTTTTTAGGGATGAAAATGCGCTCTGGCAACATTCCAACTGCCATGGCAGCCTTGGCATGCGCATCCAACTCACGATACTCCCCTTGTACAGGGAAAAGATATTTCGGTTGCAAAAGATTGATCATCAACTGCAAATCACGCGCATTTCCGTGCCCTGATACTCGCAAACTCTGGGTAATGAGTTTTACCACACCACCAGCTTGGTAAATCATATTTTCAACGCGAGCCACAACTGCTTCTTTGGCGGTGGATGGAGTTGTTACAATATAAACCAAGTCCCCATCCTTGATTTCTACATAACGGTGGCGCCCAACGGACATCTTGCGAAGTCCATTGATGGGTTCACCCATACGACCAGTCTCTAAGATAATCAACTCATGGTCTTCGAAACGAGACATTTCTTTTGGTTTGATCAAGAGACTTTCATTAGCTAGAGATAATTTTTTGAGACGAATCGCTGTACGGACGATATTTTCAACATCAAATCCAGTCAAAACGACTCGGCGGCCAGTCTCCGCAGCTGCATCAAAAACCTGCTGGATACGAGAAAGGTTGCTGGCAACCGCTGCAACGATGATACGACCGTCCCAGTCAGCGATAGTTTGGGTAATTTCATCCCCAACTTCACTCTCGCTCGCCACCTGGATATTGCTGTCTGCATTTGCAGAATCACTGAGAAGTGCCAAGACACCATCACGGCCGATTTCGGCTAAACGCGCAAAATCCGTCGCATAGGATTCACTAGCCGTCTGGTCAAATTTGAAGTCGCCTGTGTAAACAATGTTCCCTTTTGGTGTTTTTAACACAACTCCCAGACTTTCTGGGATAGAGTGGGTCGTACGGAAGAAGGAAACTACAGTCCCTCCAAAATCAATCTCCGTATTCTCATCAATGACATGGAAATCATTGAATTTCTTAACCGTATCATTTCCTTTGACAAAGAGTTTGGCCAACTCAATGGTCAACTCAGACCCAAATACAGGTACCTTGGCTTCAGCCAAGAGATAAGGAAGAGCACCAATGGCATCCGCATGGCCGTGGGTCAAGAAAACCCCAGCGATACGGTCGCTATTTTCAAAAAGGTAGTCCATATTTGGAATAACGACATCCACCCCTAGTTGTTCATTTTCAGGATATTTCAGACCTGCATCCAAAACGAAAATAGATCCATCGATTTCAGCGATATACATATTTTTCCCATTTTCACGTACACCACCAAGTGTTGTTAAACTGATATTACTCATTTTTCCTCCGAAAGCTTAGTTTATCTTGATTATAGGGTTTCTTACCCTTTTATTCTAAAAGCACTATTACTTTTATACTCTTCGAAAATCAAATTCAAACCACGTCAGCTTCGCCTTGCCGTACTCAAGTACAGCCTGCGGCTAGCTTCCTAGTTTGCTCTCTGATTTTCATTGAGTATTAGCCGAATCTTTTCCTACCATTATACCATTTTTTTGATGATTTTCAAAATGAAGATTTGTTTTCAAAAAAGAGCTGGTTGCCCAACTCTTTCCAATCTGCTATTCTTTTTCCATCAAAAAGTCATAGATTTCTTGCACGGTACCCAGGGCCATCATTTCTTGGTCTTTAACGGTTTGTTTGAGATTTTGGTAAATCTGACTTTCTCCTATTTCTCGCTTTGGTGCCTCTTTATTGACTGTCATAACACCATCTGTGATCGTCACAAAACCTAGTTCTTCAAATACTTGAATCATCTTGACCAGCAAGATTTGTTGGATATTGAGATAAGCCGCTAAATCTTTGAGCTTATAACGAATATCAAACTCTGGAAACTGATAAATGGTCTTGTACAATTTGGCAAACTGCTCTCTAGTTCCATAACCTGTCAGATAATAGGCCTTGTCAATGTCATTTTTGAAATAGACAGCAGAGAAATGCTGTTCCTGAAAAATGGTTTTCAGCAGGGGGATATCCTCAGGAACGGTTTTTACGACAACAGCTTCACTAGTCGCTAAATCTGGCACTTCTCCAGCAAAATCCAAGACTGGAACTCCCTCTGGCAAGGTGGCATTCTTCCCACGAATATTAAAGAGTTGAACACCCTCCACACGCGCATCCACCATCATCAACTGAAGGGCAGTTTGGCCATTCCATTGGTTGACAGACAATTTGACTGCTAACTCTAGATTCTTGGTTTGAGCAAACTCCGTTGCCCATCTGCCTTTTCCAAATGCCACCACTTCAAAACTGGCTTCACCCTTAGAGATTTTCAGCTTGAGATGGGCATTGCCTGCCCCCATAGTACGAGCACTTTCGACCTGAAAATCCTTGATATAAAAGACTGGTTTCTGATTGTCCATTCCAAAGGGAGCTAAACGTTCAAAGTTCTTGACTGTTTCAAGACTCAAAGTCTCCAAATCCAGCTCTTCATCTAGGTTTAACTTATTCTTGCCACCAGCATCTGCACCTTTTTCACGGACATAGTCTTCTAAAACCTGAGATAAATCTGGGAGTTTCTCAATTTCCAGCGTCATTCCTGCTGCGCCAGCATGACCACCAAATGCAATGAAGAGGTCACGATGAGGATCCAAGGCTTCAAAAATATCGACCGCTTCAACACTACGAGCGCTACCCTTGGCACGACCTTCTTCTATATTAAGAACAATGACTGTCTGCCCTAGTTCTTCCAACAAACGACCAGCCACGATACCTAGAACTCCAGGATTCCAGCCTTCCTTGGCCAAAACCTGGACCTTCTTCTCAGGATCCACCATGGTCTTAGCTTCTTCATAGATTGACTGAACGATTTCCTTGCGCTCTTCGTTTTTCTGGTGAATCATGAGGGCAATCTCATGAGCTTCCTCGTCGTCAAATCCAGTCAACAAATCAATGGCCGGATTAGGATCATCCAAGCGTCCCAAGGCATTTAAACGAGGGGCAATCTGGAAACCAACCGTTTCTTCTGTCACTTCATTAGCAGCAATCCCAGCCATATCCAGCATTTCTTGTAGGCCAATACGCTGAGTATGCCCCAGCATTTCCAGACCATATTGAACCAAGATACGGTTTTCATCTGTCAAGCTCACCATATCTGCAATGGTACCAATAGCGACCAAATCAAGTAGTTCCACTTGCACTTCTTCTAAAAGGGCGCAAGCCAGCTTGAAAGCCACTCCACAACCAGCCAAATATTTGAAGGGATAGTCCGCATCCGGATGTTCAGGATGGATGATGGCGTAAGCATCTGGCAGGGTTTCAGGCATGGAATGGTGGTCAGTCACAATGACATCCACTCCCATAGACTGAGCCAGTTCAATGGCCTCGTGACCAGCAACCCCATTATCCACTGTCACAATCAGGGAAATTCCCTTTTGCTCGATAAAGTATTTATAGGCACTGGCATTTGGTCCATAGCCATCGGTAAAACGATTTGGCAGGTAAACACAACACTCGGCACCAAGTTGTTCCAAACTTTCCTTCACAATTGAAGCCGAAGTCATACCATCTGCATCGTAGTCTCCATAAACGAGAATATTTTCCCCCTCTTCAATGGCCTGACGAATCCGCTCCACTGCCTTGTCCATATCATGGAGCAAGTAGGGATCGTGCAAGTCCTCCAAGGAAGATTCTAAAAACTTCTTTAGACTTTCTTCATCCTGAATCCCTCTTTCAAATAATAACCGAGCCACTTCAGGACCTAGCCCAGCCTTCTTGGCTATTTTTATAAAATCCGCATCTTCTACCTGCGGGGCAAACTGCCATTCATAAGTAGGAGTTATCAAAAAAACATCCACTCTTTCTAAGAATTCTATCGTTTCATTATAACATGATTTAGGCATTTTCTCTATCCAGATTGCTTTTTTATAAAATTTTAGTGAATTTTTTCAGATATGATTTGACAAGGCAATTCTTTTGGTGTAAAATCGTGTTATAAAATCTAACACAAAGGAGATTCCTTATGGCTTTAGTAGAATTTGAACACGTCGAAAAATATTACGGAGACTATCACGCACTCCGCGACATCAATCTCCGTTTTGAAAAAGGACAAGTCGTTGTCCTACTCGGACCATCTGGTTCTGGGAAATCCACTCTGATCCGTACCATCAATGGTTTAGAGGCTGTTGACAAGGGAATCCTTCTAGTAAATGGTCACCAAGTTGCTGGTGCCAGCCAGAAAGATTTGGTACCTCTTCGCAAGGAAGTCGGCATGGTTTTCCAACATTTTAATCTCTATCCACACAAAACAGTGTTAGAAAACGTAACACTTGCTCCTATAAAAGTTCTAGGGATTGATAAAAAAGAAGCTGAAAAAACAGCCAAAAAATATCTGGAATTTGTAAATATGTGGGACAAGAAAGATTCTTATCCAGCCATGCTTTCTGGTGGACAAAAACAACGAATCGCCATTGCTCGTGGACTCGCTATGCATCCGGAACTCCTCCTCTTCGATGAACCAACATCTGCCCTTGACCCTGAAACTATCGGTGATGTTCTGGCAGTTATGCAAAAATTGGCCCACGATGGTATGAATATGATTGTCGTTACCCATGAAATGGGCTTCGCCCGTGAAGTTGCCGACCGCATCATCTTTATGGCTGACGGAGAAGTTTTGGTAGATACGACAGATGTTGATGACTTTTTCGACAATCCAAGCGAACCTCGCGCCCAACAATTCCTCAGCAAAATCATCAACCACGAAAGTGACAAAGTAAAATAAGGAGGCGTCTATGAAAAAGAAATTCTTTTTATCAGCATTACTGATTAGCCTTTTCGGCCTTGCTGCTACAAAACCAGTGCAGGCTGATACCAGTGTCGCAGATATTCAAAAAAGAGGCGAGCTAGTTGTCGGTGTCAAACAAGACGTTCCCAATTTCGGTTACAAGGATCCCAAGACAGGGACCTATTCTGGTATCGAAACTGACTTGGCCAGGATGGTAGCTGATGAGCTCAAGGTCAAGGTTCGCTATGTGCCTGTTACCGCACAAACCCGTGGACCCCTTCTAGACAATGAACAGGTCGATATGGATATCGCGACCTTTACCATCACAGACGAACGCAAAAAACTCTACAACTTTACCAGCCCTTACTACACAGATGCTTCTGGCTTTTTGGTCAATAAATCTGCCAAAATCAAAAGTATTGAGGACCTAAACGGCAAAACCATCGGAGTCGCCCAAGGTTCCATCACCCAACGCCTGATTACCGAACTGGGTAAAAAGAAAGGTCTGAAGTTTAAATTCGTCGAACTTGGTTCCTACCCAGAATTGATTACTTCCCTGCACGCTCATCGTATCGATGCCTTTTCCGTTGACCGCTCTATTCTATCTGGCTACACTAGTAAACGGACAGCACTACTAGATGATAGTTTCAAGCCATCTGACTACGGTATTGTTACCAAGAAATCAAATACCGAGCTCAACGACTATCTTGATAACTTGGTCACTAAATGGAGTAAGGATGGTAGTTTACAGAAACTTTATGACCGTTACAAGCTCAAACCATCTAGCCATACCGCAGATTAAGGAGGACACCCTATGACAGATTTATCATCTTGGACAGCCTATTTTCAGGATTTTGGACAATTTTTCAATGGTTTCCTCTTCACCCTTGCCCTAGCAATTGGATCCTTTATCCTCGCTATGGTTTTGGGTATCTTCTTTGGAGCTATGTCAACTAGCAAACGTCCAATTTTACGCATTTTAGCTCGCATCTTTGTCGAATTTTACCAAAACACTCCCCTCTTGGTGCAGTTTGTTATCGTTTTTTATGGCCTACCTCTTATCAGTGACCATATCATCATGATTCCGATTTATTGGACAGCTGTTCTCTGCGTGGGACTCTATCACGGTGCCTACATCGCTGAGGTGATTCGCTCAGGGATTCAATCTATCCCTAGCGGTCAAATGGAGGCCGCCTTGTCGCAAGGTTTTACTTATATCAGTGCTATGCGCTTGATTATCTTGCCTCAGGCCTTTCGTATCATTCTCCCTCCTTTGACCAACCAAATCGTCAACCTCATCAAGAATACCTCTACAGTTGCTATCATCTCTGGAGTAGACTTGATGTTTGTGACCAAGTCTTGGTCAGCCCTCAACGGAAATTACATCCCAGCCTTTTTAGGTGCTGCCCTACTCTACTTTGCCCTTTGCTTCCCTGTTGCCCAGTTTGGTCGCAAGATGGAGCAAGCCAACAAAAAATCCTATTCACTTTAGGAGGTTACTATGGAATCCATTTTAGAAGTTTTAACCCCAGATAACCTAATCTTTATCTTTAAAGGATTTGGCTTGACCCTCTATATTTCTCTGATCGCCATCGTCCTCTCTACACTTATCGGTACAGTTCTAGCAGCCATGAGAAATGGGAAAAATCCTATCTTGCGTATCATCTCCAGCATTTACATCGAATTTGTACGTAATGTTCCCAACCTTCTCTGGATTTTCACCATCTTTTTGGTGTTCAAGATAAAGTCCACACCAGCAGGAATTACAGCCTTTACCCTCTTTACCTCAGCAGCCTTAGCTGAGATTATCCGAGGTGGCCTCAATGCCGTAGACAAGGGCCAGTACGAAGCAGGAATGTCCCAAGGATTTACCTCTATGCAAATCCTCTACCACATCATTCTCCCACAAGCAATCCGTAAAATGCTTCCAGCCATCATTTCTCAGTTTGTAACCGTAATTAAGGATACCAGTCTTCTCTACTCTGTTATCGCCCTACAAGAACTCTTTGGAGCTAGCCAAATTCTCATGGGCCGTTATTTCGAACCAGAGCAAGTCTTTAGCCTTTATATCCTGATTGCCCTCATCTACTTCAGCTTTAACCTAGCAATCTCTAGCCTGTCACACATGCTAGCAAAACGTTGGCAACAAGCAGCAGAATAAACAGCTACTCTCCAGTTCAATTGGAGAGTTTTTTCTACTCAATCTCAAAAAGCACTGCCAGATTTCTCTAGCAGTGCTTTGAGTTTCATTTATCTTAGTAAACTGTTCTTTCAGTTTCTACATCGAAGAAGTGTGCTTTATTCAAGTCAAATCCAAGTTCAACTGTTGCACCTGTTTGCAAGTAGTCACGAACATCAACTTTAGCAACAAATTCATCTTTACCAACTTGGCAGTAAAGGTGAGATTCTGAACCAAGCAATTCTGATACAGAGATAGTAGCTTTGACAACTGATTCTGGGAATGTTTCAAGGAAAGCAGGTTCTGCATTCACGTCTTCTGGACGGATACCGAAGATCAATTCTTTACCTTCGTAGCCTTTTTCACGAAGAACTTTCAATGCTCCTTCTGGCACTTTCAAGCGGAAACCGTCTGAAACAATTTCGCTACCAACCAATTTCACGTTGATGAAGTTCATTGCTGGGCTTCCGATGAATCCTGCAACGAATTTATTAACTGGGTTTTTGTAAACTTCTTGAGGAGTACCAATTTGTTCTACACGTCCGATAGTACCTGTACCAGCAGGGTTCTTAGTTGCTGACATGATAACGATACGGTCCGCAAGTGTCATCGCTTCTGTTTGGTCGTGAGTTACGTAGATAGTTGTAGCTCCGATACGACGGTGGATTTTCGCAATTTCAGCACGCATAGATACACGAAGTTTGGCATCCAAGTTTGACAAAGGCTCGTCCATCAAGAATACTTTTGCATCACGGACAATCGCACGACCCATGGCAACACGTTGACGTTGACCACCTGAAAGGTCAGCTGGTTTACGTTCCAAGAACTCTTTCAATCCAAGGATTTCAGCTGCTTCTTGTACACGTTTGTCGATATCTTCCTTGCCGTATTTACGCAATTTCAAACCGAAAGCCATGTTGTCATAAACAGTCATGTGTGGGTAAAGAGCGTAGTTTTGGAATACCATGGCGATGTCACGGTCTTTTGGAGCCACGTCGTTGACAACCACGCCGTCGATAGATGCAGTACCTTCTGTGATATCTTCAAGACCAGCAATCATACGAAGAGTTGTTGATTTACCACATCCTGAAGGACCTACGAAAACGATAAATTCTTTGTCTTTGATGTCCAAGTTGAAGTCTTCAACTGAATAGTGTTCGCTGTTTGGATATTTCTTGTAAATATTTTTAAGATTCAATTCTACCATGAGGTGAACTCCTTTTGTCTTTTGATAGTTTTATTATAGATGAAAACGCTTTACATTTCTATGGCAAGGTGACCAAAAAAATAAAAAAGTTCTGTGCAACTTGCACAAAACTTTAGAGAATATCTGGTAAAATCAATTGATAACACAGGGTCAGGTCAGTCAATTCCTTCAACTGTAGCCCTGTCAATTCTTCCCATTTATCAATCTTGTATTGGAGAGAATTGCGGTGCAGGTAGAGTTGCTGGGCTGTTTTAGTCAGAACAGCACTATTTTCCCAAAGAGAAAGAATGATTTCCTGAATCTGTTCTTGATCCAAAATCATCTGATGCAGGCATTCTTTAATGACTCTCAGGTCCACAATTCTTTCCCCCATACTCCAAAGATAGAGTTGTGAAAAGGTGTGAACACCTTGATGACCCTGACGCCACCAAGTCTTGAACAAATCCCGCTCCGCTTTGATCAAGTCGGATAGGGCTTGATGAC
The DNA here is from genome assembly GCF_005844455.1 of Streptococcus mitis. Taxonomy (GTDB): domain Bacteria; phylum Bacillota; class Bacilli; order Lactobacillales; family Streptococcaceae; genus Streptococcus; species Streptococcus mitis_BF. Next base: position 25,306 of record NZ_SPGF01000011.1, read on the forward strand.
CTGTTTGAGACCAGACCTGGCCTAATATGATTGACAGACGAAGACCAAAGTCATACTCAACCGCTTCAATCGTATCAGATAAGATTGAACGTACAGAGGTGTACTTATCTTGTTGGAGAACAAAAATGTAATCCTGCGCTCCGACCTGAAGCACCGTCTGACAGTTAGGAAAAAGAGTCCGCATCATATCCAGCCAAGAGGCCAGATTTTCCTGTTGAAAATAGGAAAGATGGCAATAAACCAGCTGAATCTTTTTGAAAGCTTGCGGTGCCTGCCCCTTCCCCTCAATCAGATAGGGATACCAAGGATTAAGCGAACTAGCCTGCTCCTGCTGGGTCAAAAGAGCAATCAACTGCTTTTCACGCTCGCTAAGCCCAGCTTCATCCAGCAAAATCCACTGCTGAGAAGATAAAGGGAGAGTTAAGTAACCCTCTTTCTCTACTGGTTGGTCTGAAATCTGAGCTTCAGGAAACCAGTCTTGTAGTTCCTTTGCAATCATGTCCTAGCCCTCCACTTTTTGTATGCACCAAGAAATCAAGCTCTCAAGACGTTCCAGATTTTCAGTCATATGGAGATAGCCCATCACAGCTTCAAAACCTGTGGACATACGATAAGTCACCACATCGGCATTTTTAGCCTTGGTATGACTATTGGTATTACGACCACGTTTATAGATTTCTTCTTCTTTTTCGGTTAAGACTTGCTCCTCCAACATAAGAGAAATCAGGCGAGCCTGAGCCTTGGCTGAGACATACTTGGTCGCCTCTTGGTGGAGTTTATTGGGCTTGGTCATGCCTTTGAGGATAAGATGACGGCGAATATACATGGAATAAACCGCATCCCCTTCAAAGGCTAGCGCAATCCCGTTAATGAGATTGACATCAATCACGTGTCCACCTCACTCCATCCTTGGTGTCGAGGAGCTTAATTCCTTGAGCAGCCAATTGGTCACGGATTTGGTCCGCTGTCGCAAAGTCACGATTGGCACGCGCCTCTTGGCGTTTTTGAATCAAAACTTCAATCTCTGTATCCAAAACTTCCTCAACAAAGACAATTCCAAAGACTTCTAACATATCCGCAAGAGCTTCCTTCACACTTGCATCATAGTTGCCTGAGTTGATCCATTTGGCCATTTCAAAGACAACTGTGATACCGTTGGCAGAGTTGAAATCCTCATCCATAGCAGCTACAAACTTGTCTTTAAAGGCTTGTAACTCTTGGGTATCCACGTTTCCTGTAAATGGTTGTTCGTAAGTGTTCTTCAGATATTTGAGATTAGTCTCGGCGTCTCGCACTGCTTTTTCGGTAAAGTTGATAGGCTTACGGTAATGCTGAGTCGCAAAGAAGAAACGCAACACTTGACCATCGAGGGTTTTGAGGGCATCATGGACGGTGATAAAGTTGCCCAAGGACTTAGACATCTTGACATTATCGATATTGACAAAGCCATTATGCATCCAGTAGTTGGCAAAAGTCTTGCCTGTTTTTGCTTCTGACTGGGCAATTTCGTTGGTATGGTGAGGAAACTCCAAATCAGCTCCACCACCGTGGATATCAATGGTATCTCCCAAAATCTCTGTCGACATGACTGAACATTCGATATGCCAACCCGGACGACCAGGTCCCCAAGGACTGTCCCAAGAAATCTCGCCTGGTTTTGCAGCTTTCCAAAGGGCAAAGTCTACAGGATTTTCCTTGCGAGCCGTTTCTTCATCGGTACGACCTGAAGCACCTAGCTCCAAATCTTCCAAGGTTTTATTGGCCAACTTAGCATAGTTGTGAGATTTTTCCACGCGGAAGTAAACATCTCCTTGACTCTCGTAAGCATAACCTTTTTCAATCAAGACAGCGACAAAACGAATGATGTCCGCCATAAACTCTACTACACGCGGATGACGAGTCGCAGGTTTCACGCCCAAAGCCGTCACATCCTCACGAAAGGCAGCGATGTACTTGTCCGCAACCTCCTGAGGCGTGATACCTTCTTCCTTAGCTCGGTTGATAATCTTATCATCCACATCCGTGAAATTGGAAATATAGGCAACCTCGTAACCACGGTATTCGAAATAACGACGAATGGTATCAAAAGCCACCGTTGAACGGGCATTCCCCACGTGGATATAGTTATACACGGTTGGCCCACAAACATACATCTTGACTTTGCCGTCCTCAATCGGGACAAATTCTCGCAAATCACGAGACATGGTGTCATAGATTTTAATCACTCACTGTCTCCTTTCTGTTTCTTGTTTATCGTAAAGAGTCATTTCAATCCAACTCTCTAGCAATTACTAATGCTATCTCAAAGAAAGTCATAGCATCTGCTTTTCTTTCTTCATGTCTTGCATCCCACTCATGATTGTGATGGTCAACATAATCAGCCGTATAAAAAAATTGATAAACTTTTGCTTGTCGAAATTGTGCCCAAGCCATGATTGCTGAGGCTTCCATATCCACAACAGTCGCACCTGCTGCTAATCTGCGTTTGACCTTATCGGCTGTTTCACGATAGAAAGCATCTGTGGTCCAAGCCTTTGTTCGAATGTGCTCAATGCAAGATTTATTCAAAGCTTCTTCCATGGTTAAAAGCAAAGTTTCGTCATAAGCTATCTCATCACTTGCAGGAGCGTAATGATAACTTGTACCTTCATCACGTAGAGCTGAACTTGGTAGAATAATCTTATCTGCCTGAATAGACTGATCTAGAACTCCGCAAGAACCCAAAACAATAAAGTTCTTAAATCCTCTTGCTTTGAGTTCTTCTAAGAGTCCAACAAACATCGGGGCTCCAATCGTAGCTACAGCAACGGCTACCTTACTCCCATCTTTTTCATAGATATACCATGGAAGTCTGCCATTTAGATTGGTTAGATAGCCACCTTCATAAACATCTTCAAACTTCTTTACTCGTTCAACGATTTCTCCATTAAAAGATAAAATAATCGTGTCACAGATTTCTCCACCACCACGAATACTTCGATCAGTTGGTTCGATAACAGCAGGTACATTTTCGAATTCTTCTAATAGCATTTTTCTACTCTTTCTCATTCAAATAAACTACCTGTGTCTGTTTGACAAAGCCGATTTTTTCATACAAGCGTTTGGCACCTACGTTGCAGTCCTCTACTGCAATCTGAAATTCCTTATCATTTTGCTCGATCAGTTGGTTGACAAGGGATTTAGCTAAGTAGCTTCCATAGCCTTTTCCACGTTCAAGTTCCGATATTGCTAAACCGTAGAAATAATTCGTATCAGTCGATAAATCTACCGTGCAAGTTCCAATAACCTGACCGTCTTTTAATAAAATATATAGGCGACTTTCTGGATTCTTCAGAGCTTCAGCGACATATCTATCCACAACTTCTCTCGATTCATGTTCCTCTGAAAATGCCTGAAATTTTAACTGGCTAATTTGCTCCTGATACGAACTATCTGCTAACAAAACTTCAAGATTGGAAAGTTTTGCTAACGGATAAGGTCTTCTATCCTTACCTAACCAGGTTTCTGTCTCTTCTTCCTCGACCAATCCCCAGTTGCTGACAAAATCAGGATGACGCTCTAGAAAAATACGTTCTGTCTGAAAAGTCACTGAACGAATAGGGAAAGGAGCCGTTTCTTTCTCAAAACTCGTAAACAAAGCACGCGCAATTCCCTGACGGCGATGATTTGGATGAACCAGTATCGTCACTTCCACATCTTGGTCATCAGCATAGACAGTTAATAGACCAACAAGTTCGCCTTTTTCATAATAAAGGAAAAAGGCGGGCATGTTGGGGTCAAAATTAAGCATATTAGAGAGATAAGGATCACGATAAGTTCCATCATAGGCTTGACAACAGTCAATTAATTTTTTCGCCTCAGATAACTCTTCTTGGCTCAACTTATTTCTTGCTTGAATCATATAGGTATCCTCTACAGCCCAGACGATCTGTGACTGGCTTCTTTAGCCTGCTCGAGTTTATTGACGTAATACTCTCGTTTTTCTTCGACTTCGTGAATGACTGGCTCATCTTTCTTTCCATGAACTCGGACGATCTTAGCCGGAATACCGACAACTGTCACATCACTAGGTACATCTGCTACGACAACTGCTGCAGCACCGACCTTGGCATTTGCACCAATTTCTACAGGACCAATAACTTGGGCATGGGCTGATATGAGAGCTCCCTTTCGAACGGTCGGATGGCGTTTGCCAACATCCTTACCAGTTCCACCAAGAGTCACCCCGTGATAAAGAAGAACACCTTTTTCAACGACCGCTGTTTCCCCAATCACCAGACCAGAACCATGGTCGATAAAGACACCTGAATCAATCTGGGCACCTGGATGAATCTCAATCTGAGTCCAAAAGCGCCAAAACTGACTGTGCATACGAGCCAAGAGTTTGAAGCCATGCTTCCAGAGAAAATGCGAAAGACGGTGGGCCGCCAAGGCCTTGACACCTGGATAAGTCAGCAAAACCTCCAAAGTGGTGCGGGCCGCTGGATCATTTTCTTTTACGATATCAATGGTTTCGCGCCACCATCCCATACATTTCTCCTTTTCTTATTCTGAATCTTTTGGTGTTTCTGTAAATTCTTTCTTAGGTTTGTGGTCCTTGTGATGACGTGGGCGGTGAGGACGCTCAGACTTTTCACCTTTTTCATCACGTTCAGGTTTTGGAGGACGAGGAAGAAGGGCTTTCATAGAAGCATCCACACGTCCTTTTTCATCAATCTTGATAACCTTAACATCAACTTCATCACCGATTGCTACCAAGTCTTCGACATTATTGGTACGCGTCCAAGCCATCTCAGAGATATGAACAAGGGCATCTGTCTTATCAAAGAGGTTAACAAAGGCACCAAATTTCTCGATACGAACAACCTTAGCATGGTAAACTTCATCCACTTTTGCTTCACGAACCAAACCAGCAATGATTTCTTTGGTACGGTTAATGGCATCTTGGTCGCTAGAGTAGATGGACACATTACCTTCTTCGTCGATATCAATCTTAACGCCTGTCTCAGCAATAATCTTGTCGATAGTTTCTCCACCCTTACCGATGACAATCTTGATCTTGTCGACATCAATCTTGATGGTATCAATTTTCGGAGCAGTTGGAGCCAATTCTGGACGCACTTCTGGGATGGTTGCTTCAATCACATCAAGGATTTCAAAACGCGCTTTCTTGGCTTGAGCAAGGGCCTCAGTCAAGATTTCTGCAGTGATCCCTTGAATCTTGATATCCATTTGAAGGGCTGTAATCCCCTCACGAGTACCGGCAACCTTAAAGTCCATGTCTCCAAAGTGATCTTCCAAACCTTGGATATCTGTCAATACTGTGTAGTTATTTCCATCTGAGATGAGACCCATAGCAATCCCTGCTACTGGCGCCTTGATTGGCACACCACCAGCCATAAGGGCAAGAGTTCCCGCACAGATAGAGGCTTGAGAAGATGAACCGTTTGATTCTAATACTTCAGCTACCAAGCGGATCGCGTATGGAAATTCTTCCAAACTAGGCAAGACTTGAGCAAGGGCACGCTCACCGAGAGCACCGTGACCAATTTCACGACGACCAGGCGCACCGTAACGACCAGTTTCCCCTACAGAGTATTGTGGGAAGTTATAGTGGTGCATAAAGCGTTTCTTGTACTCCGAATCCAAACCATCGATGATTTGAGTTTCTCCCATCGGAGCCAAAGTCAAAACTGAAAGAGCTTGAGTTTGTCCACGAGTGAAAAGACCGGAACCATGTACACGAGGAAGATAGTCAACCTGCGCATCTAAAGGGCGGATTTCATCAACCTTACGACCGTCAGGACGCACCTTGTCTTCTGTAATCAAACGGCGCACTTCAGCATGTTCCATTTGTTCCAAGATTTCAGCCACATCACGCATGATGCGTTCAAATTCTTCATGGTCTGCATATTTTTCTTCGTAAACTGCTGTTACTTGGTCTTTAACTGCTTGAGTTGCAGCTTCACGAGCCAATTTTTCTTCCACTTGAACTGCTTTTTGGAGGTCGCTGTTGTAGGCTGCGATGATTTCAGCCTGTAATTCAGTGTCCACATGAAGCAATTCTACTTCTGCTTTTTCCTTACCGACAGCAGCAACGATTTCTTCTTGGAAGGCAATCAATTCTTTGACTGCTTCATGCCCTTTGAGAAGAGCTTCCAACATGATTTCTTCTGACAATTCTTTGGCACCAGACTCAACCATGTTGATAGCATGCTTGGTCCCAGCTACTGTCAATTCAAGAAGCGATTGCTCTGCCTGTTCTTGAGTCGGGTTGATAATGATTTGGCCATCAACATAACCCACTTGTACCCCAGCGATTGGTCCGTCAAACGGAATGTCTGAGATAGAAAGTGCCAATGATGATCCAAACATAGCCGCCATTGGAGCAGAGGCATTTTCATCATAAGAAAGAACCGTATTGATGACTTGCACTTCGTTACGGAAACCTTCCGCAAACATTGGACGGATTGGACGGTCAATCAAACGCGCTGTCAAAGTCGCATCTGTTGAAGGACGTCCTTCACGTTTCATAAAGCCGCCAGGAAATTTCCCAGCCGCATACATTTTTTCTTCATAGTTGACTTGAAGAGGGAAGAAATCCCCAGTCGCCATTTTCTTAGACATAACGGCAGCAGTCAAGACCGTTGACTCACCGTAACGTACGACAACTGCGCCATTTGCTTGCTTAGCAACCTGACCAGTCTCTACAATCAACTCACGACCCGCAAAAGTCGTTTGAAACACTTGTTTTGTCATTTTAATCCCCTTTGGATTGATGAAATTATACGCCTTGCCTACAAAAATCAGGATACAAAGGGCGTAAAGAATCCCGTATGAAAATAGAAGATTGACGCAGTGTGCGATGCACACCTGGAAATCTATCTTTTTCACTAGGGATTTAGCCCGTGTTCAACTACCTAAATACCTTGAAAAGTTTAAAAATATTATTCTTTAGCATTTGTATCTTTTATAGCATAGCAGATTTGAATAGCTAAGAATCTGTTTATACCCTCATCTTTGTATCAAGTACGTACAGAGTCTATTTTATCATACTTTTCTTAAAAAGTGCGGTCTTTACTATTAAAAAGGAACCATTCCCCTCACCTGAGAAGAATGGTTTGCTTTTTATTATCCTAGAGACTGATGATTAAACAAGGCATGGGTTGCTTGGTGGATGTATTTTGCTGTTTCAGCATTGTTCATGGTGTAGAGATGCACACCAGCAACATCCTGAGTCACCAAGTCCACGATTTGGTCCACTGCGTAGGCAAGTCCTGCTGCTCTGAGCGACTCAGGGTCATGCTCATACTTGTCTAAGATGGCTTTAAATTTGCGTGGAAGATGAATATTCTCACAAGTCTTCAAGAGGCGGAGAGCCTGATTTCGATTCAGAATTGGCATAATCCCTGCATGAATAGGAACATCAATCCCAGCCAAGATGCACTTGTCTTGGAAATCATAGAAGCGCTCATTGTCAAAGAAAAGCTGAGTTACGAGACTAGAACAACCTGCATCCACTTTCTTCTTGAGATTTTGGATATCTGAAATCTGATTTGGTGAATCTGGGTGTCCTTCTGGATAACAAGCACCAACAATATCAAAGTGAGGGGCTTGTTCCTTGATGAACTCGATCAAGTCAGTTGCGTAGCGGAAATCCTTTTGTGGTTCCACATCTGGAATAATATCCCCACGAAGAGCCAAGATTTTCTGCACTCCAACCTTGTCCAAGTCAGCAATGGTTTCAGCAACCTTGTCCTTAGTCAAATAGATAGCTGGCAAGTGAGCAATAGTCGGAATCGCCAAGTCATTTTGGATAAAGTCAGCCAAACGAACCGTCGTTTCCTTGATATTAAATTTATTATTGCTGGCAGTTACACTGATAAAGTGCGGTGTCAGCTCCCGCATATCCTGCAAGGCTGAGATAATTTTATCATTACCCACAGCTGGGGTTGGAGGGAACACTTCAAATGAAAGTGACGGCGTTTGGCGTGACATAGTCATTATCCCTTTCTTTTTGATTTCATGATCGCTGAGCCAGCTAAGGCCAAGCAGTTCCTTGATCAGTCAGTGTCAAGAGAGAAATCTTATCTTACAATTTCTCACGCGCAGCTTTTGCTGCTTCAACAAGGCGGATCAAGCTTTCTTTTGTTTCTGGAATACCACGTGTTTTCAAACCACAGTCAGGGTTGATCCAAACTTTCTTGCTTGGCACTTTGGCAAGGATGGCTTCGATTGTGTTGTCGATTTCGCCTTCATTTGGCACACGAGGTGAGTGGATATCGTAAACCCCAGGTCCCACTTCTGTTTGGAAGTTTTTCGCTTTGAGTTCGTCCAAGATTTCAAGGTTTGAACGGCTTGCTTCAAAGGAAATAACGTCCGCATCCATGTTGTCGATAGCTGGGATGATATCTGTAAATTCTGAGTAACACATGTGAGTGTGGATTTGAGTATCTGGCGCTACTGTTGAGTGTACCAAGCGGAAGGCTGGAATAGCCCAGTCAAGGTAGTCTTCATACCAGTCGCTACGACGGAGTGGCAATTTCTCACGAAGAGCAGCCTCGTCGATTTGGATGATTTTCACACCTGCAGCTTCAAGGTCAAGAACTTCATCCTTGATGGCAAGAGCGATTTGAAGAGTTGAGTCCTTGATAGAAATGTCTTCACGTGGGAATGACCAGTTAAGGATGGTAACAGGTCCAGTCAACATACCTTTGACAGGTTTGTCTGTACGGCTTTGTGCGTAGCTAGACCATTTGACAGTGATTGGGTTGAGACGAGTGACATCACCCCAGATGATTGGTGGTTTCACCCCACGCATACCGTAAGATTGTACCCAACCATTTTTAGAGAAGAGGTATCCTGACAAGTTTTGGCCGAAGTACTCAACCATGTCGTTACGCTCGAACTCACCGTGTACAAGCACGTCAAATCCAACTTCTTCTTGCCATTTGATCCATTCGTCGATAGTTTCAGCAAGGAAGGCGTCGTATTCTTCTTGTGACAATTCACCCTTACGGTAAGCCAAACGTTTGGCACGGACTTCCTTAGTTTGAGGAAATGAACCGATGGTTGTTGTTGGAAGAGCTGGAAGTTTAAAGGCTTCTTCTTGGATGGCTTCACGTTCTGCAAAGGCTGGCAAACGAGTGTAGTCAGCGTCTGTCAATCCAGCGATACGCGCACGAAGTTCTGCATTTTCACCCACACGCTCAGTCGCAAAGAGTTCTTTGTTAGCTGCAAGAGCTTCTGCACCTTGACCATTGCGGATAGCATCCAAGTCACGAAGTTCTTCCAATTTTTCTACTGCAAAGGCAAAGTGGTTCAAGATTGCTGGTTCAAATTCTTCATTAGCAGTTGTAAATGGCACATGAAGAAGTGAGCATGAGCTTGTCAAAACAATGTTTTCAGCTGGGATTTGCTCAAGAACAGCCAAGCTCTTTTCGTAGTTGTTACGCCAGATGTTTTTGCCATTGACAATCCCTGCATAGAGTGTCTTATCAGCTGGGAAACCACCTTTAACGAGGTCAAGAGTTTTCTTACCTTCAACGAAGTCAAGACCGATGGCATCTACTGGCAAGTTCACAAGGTCAGCGTAAACGTCACGGACATCTCCGAAGTAAGTTTGAAGCAAGACTTCAAGACCTTTTTTGTCAGCCAAGAGTTTGTTGCAGAGGTTCAAGAAAAGAGCTTTTTCTTCAGCTGTCAAATCTTTGACAAGAGCCGCTTCGTCCAGTTGAATACGAGTCGCACCAAGTTCAGCCAATTTTGCAAAAACTTCTTGGTAAGCAGCCACTAAGCTGTCTACGAAGTCTTCTGCTTTCACGCCTTCTTCAAAGTCTGACAATTGAAGGAAAGTGAATGGTCCTACAAGGACTGGACGAGTGTTCAATCCAAGTTCTTTGGCTTCTTGGAACTCATCAAAGATCTTGTGACCAGCAAGTTTGACTTGAGTGTCTTTTTCAAACTTAGGAACGATGTAGTGGTAGTTGGTGTTGAACCATTTCTTCATTGGAAGGGCGCGAACATCCCCTTTTTCTCCTTGGTAACCACGCGCCAAAGCAAAGTAGCGCTCAAGCTCAGACAAGTCCAAGTTTTGAACGGATGCAGGCACCACGTTGAAAAGGAAAGCTGCATCTAGAAAGTTGTCATAGTGAGAAAAGTCATTTGATGGAATTTCAGTGATACCTTTTTCTTTGACAATGTTCCAGTGTTTAGCACGCAACTCTTTTGCTGCGGCAAGGAGTTCTTCTTCTGAGATTTCTTTTCTAAAGTATTTTTCAGTTGTAAATTTTAATTCGCGGAATTCGCCCAAACGAGGGAAACCGATGATCGTAGTTGACATGATGTGTCCTCCAAAATTTGTTGTTGAAACTATCTTAACAGAAAAGAAACTGTCTGTATAATTGTAAATAATTAGGCTTTGATATAGTTTGAAACTATATCACTCTTTTGGGTAACAAAAAAAGACTTGAGACCAGTGTCCCAAATCCTTTGTATGGCTTGCTTTGTGTTGTCTTTTAGTTAAAATGCTCAAACGAGCTATTGACGATTCTCATCAGTGACTATGGCTTGCTATTAGAAAAGACTATAGGTTAGGTTTCTTTTGTAATTCTGATATTTCCCTGAAAAAGTTCGGACGGGAGGTAAAATTATCCAGTGGATGATTTTAGCCAACCAAGTAATTTCATCCCTATCAACTCTTTCTCTGTTCGAGTGGGACAACTGCTAGTGTCTTTCCTAGACTTGCTAAGACTTTTAAGACTGTGTCCAACTGAGGGCTTGTCTTGCCTGTTTCCATCCTAGCTATGACAGGCTGGCTTACTCCACTAAGTTCTTCTAGCTTTTTCTGACTGATTCACTTGAAAAATATAGAACCTACCACCTTCCAAGTATATTTTGAGATTCGCAAAAATGATAAAAACAATTTCCTAAAAGCAGAAAATACAGTAGATTGAAATAAGATGTGAACAAATTGATTGGGAAATTCAAATTAATGTATAGAAATATAGTAGATTGAATCTAGAATAATAAAAAAGTAGCTATTAAGTGCATTTGATAGCTACTTTTTTATTGTTTAGGCAGAATTATTTCGTTACTCAATCAAATAATTCTTAAATATCTCCACCAATTCCCTTGAATTTTTCAACAAAACGACTGATCTTTTGAAAAACGGTTTGTTTTTTTGTACGATATTGTGGATTTAGTGGGCTCATTTTCGGCAGAGCTTCATTCAAATCATTCCCATTTTCACTAGCATACTCACGCTTCAACGAAGCTTGTATGTAGCGCTTAGCACTTTGTTCATTTAATCCCTCAATCCGTATCAACTCATCCGCTTCCCTTTTCTGCTCACCTTGCGCAAAAATAAAGAACTGTTCAATGATATCTGATTTATCATCAAAACTATCTAAATCAAAGTCATGGATGAAAGCGACTATCAAATCTTCCTTAGCTCGATTGCCAAGACTTGCTCGAATCGTCCGAGTAATTTCTGTAACAAGTTCATCCTTATCTGAAACCTTTTTATTAGTCTCAAAAATTAGCTCTAAGATATAGTCTAGATTGATTTCTTGAGATTTTAGTAATTCAACTTCAAAAACAATCGAATCCCAATCAACTTTAGATTCGTTATCTTCCCGATTACGGCGTTCATTCTCATACCATGACTTAATGTCATTATAGGTTGAACGGTAGTCTTGAATTTCCCTAGTACTTGGGATGTCTAACCTAGATAACTCCTCTAAAGTTTCATCGTCCACATGGAAACGTTCCTTGAAAGCCTCTACAGCCTTATCATCTGAGATATCAAGTTCTTGTAAAGCTCGTAGGCTCATGAAATCATCGTAGTTTTGTAAGATATTATCTAAACGAAGAAATTGACCAAACAACGAGACAAATTCTTTCTTATCACGCTCTTTAATGATAGCTTGCGGGTCCGGAAACTTTTCTTGTAACTCTTGAACAACGTCCATATAACCCTTTTGCTCTTCACCGGCCTCCATAAAGCCTGTCATATACTCTTGATAAGAACGTTCGAGCAAGACTTCTGCTGTCTCAGTCTTTCCAAATAGCTTAATAGCATCAGTTGTAGCCTTCTCTAAATCCCGGAAGGTTACAATATTCCCAAATGACTTGGTAGCATCATAAATTCGATTGGTGCGTGAAAAAGCTTGGATTAAACCATGATATCTCAGATTTTTATCCACAAATAAAGTGTTTAAAGTCGGTGCATCAAAGCCAGTCAAGAACATCCCAACTACAATTAAGAGATCCACTTCCCGATTTTTGACGCGTTTAGCCAAATCACGATAGTAATTCTGGAAATCATTACCGTTAATCGTAAAATTAGTGCCAAATAACTGATTATAATCAGCTATACAGCTACTCAAAAATTCTTTACTACTAATATCCGCTAAATCTGTCGGTGAAAAGCTCTCATCATCAATTTCACCAATAGCCACCTGAGACTCATTCGCAGCATAGGAAAAGATAGTCGCAATCTTCAATGGTTTTTCAGAATCTTTTTGCTGATTTTGCAACTCTTGATAGTAGGCTTTTGCTGCATCAACACTTGAAACAGCAAACATAGCATTGAAACCTTTACCAGTTAATCGATGCGTTTTTTGATCAAAATGATCTAAGACATACCTAGATATTTCATCGATTCGAGTCGGATGAAGCAGCACTTTTTTATTTTCAGCTGCAGACAACTTGGCCAAGTCCTGCTCGCTTTCAATTGACTTAAACTTCGGACGAACATCATTATAATCCACCATGAACTTCAAGACTTTTTGATCTCGAATCGCATCAGTTAATACATAAGCATGTAATTCACGCCCGAAAACAGATGCCGTTGTCTCGGAACCAAGCGCATTCTCTACCTTAATTGGTGTACCCGTAAAACCAAACTGGCAATATTTCTTAAATTTCTGTCTGAGACGCTTTTGCGCTTCACCAAACTGTGATCGATGGCATTCATCAAAAATGAAAACCACTTGCTTTTGATAAATTTCATGATGACTCTCACTGCTCATAAAGTTGTTAAGCTTCTGAATGGTCGTCACGACAATTTTATTATCATCCTTCTCGATATTGCGTTTGAGTCCTGCAGTGCTATTTGAACCGTTGACTGAGTCAGGTGAAAATCGCTGGTACTCCTTCATTGTCTGATAATCCAAGTCCTTGCGGTCCACCACAAAGAAAACCTTATCCACTTCTTCCATCTCAGTAGCAAGTCTAGCAGCTTTAAAACTTGTCAGGGTCTTCCCTGAACCGGTAGTATGCCAAATATAGCCACCTGTATCAGGACCGCTTTTGATTTTTGAAGCAATAGCTGAACGTATCTTCCAGATGATTCGTTCAGTTGCCGCAATCTGATAAGGACGCATGATGAGAAGAGTGTCATTAGTATCAAAGACAGAATAATTTATCAAAACATTTAACAAGGTCTGTTGACTTAAGAAAGTTGCTGTAAAGTCCTTCAAGTCCTTAATAGGATTATTATTTTTCAAAGCCCAGTTCATGGTGAACTCATAAGAATTCTTATCTCGCTTGGTCGTATTAGCAAAATACCGAGTATCCGTTCCGTTTGAGATGATAAAAATCTGAAGGTACTTAAAGAGAGAATTCTCCTCATTGAAACTCTCTTTACTATATCTGTGCACCTGATTAAAGGCCTCTCGAACCGCGACTCCGCGTTTTTTGAGCTCAATTTGTACCAGAGGCAATCCATTTACCAGCAAGGTCACATCATAACGATTGCTACTGGTGCCAACTTGCTTCATTTGATTAATGACTTGCAGTTTGTTTCGACTAATATTTTTCTTATCCCATAAATATATATTCTGGATATGCCCATCATCAAAGATAAAATCATAAATATAGTTGTCATGAAGTTTTCTGGTACGATCAATCAAACTGTCACTGGGTTTATTGAGGTACTCATCCAAGAAGCGCAACCACTCAGCATCTGTAAAAACCACATTATTCAGAACTTCCATCTGGGTCTTGAGATTAGCCAAAAGCGCCTCTGGGGTCGTCAAATAAGTAAGATACTCGTATCCTTGCTGGCGCAAGTCAGCAATCAGCTCCTTCTCCAAGTCTGCCTCTGTCTGATACTGACTAGGCTGTTCTAGCTTGGTATACTTTTCTAAAATGATAAAATTATCTGACTCAACAATAGCTGTAGTGAATGTACTTTCAGACATAATTACTCCTTATAATTGCAAGTGCTCTCTAAATGCTGTAACAGGTTTTTTAAAAGCGCAGTTTCTGGGAGGGTTACTAGTTCATCTTCCTCGGTTGATACTTTAGAATGACTAGAAATATTTAATATCCTTGACTCATAGTTACTAAAACTTCCTTCATTATCACGTGGCAATAAATCCTGCCAATTTTGATACCCTAGGAAAGTTGCTGTTTTCTCGTAAAGATTTCTTAAAAAATTAAAATGATATTTATAAACCAAATTGTCTTCTATAGCTTTATGTAATGACTTTCTTAAAAAATTATGATAAGCAAAAGGAGAGTCATCTGGTTGTTTTATCAGCTCGTATGACCCAACTCCTAATTTTTCAAATCTAAATCTACTACTATCAGGAACCTTTCGGGTGTCAATATAGGTTCTATTCTCTCCAGTTTCTTCGTCAATAGCTCGCTTACTATATCTCTCATTCCTTTTAATATTTTTTAACTCATTATATAAGACGTTATAGAATAAAGGATTGTGAGTTGTTATTATAAATTTAAGATCAGACTTACTCGTTCTAATTAATTTACCTAAATTTGATGCAACCTCTATCAAGTGGTTTTCATCTAATGATGAAACCGGGTCATCAATAAATACATACTCTAAATCATCAAACTCTCTAGTACTACGTTCATCAGGTTCTAGTATATCAAGCTCACTAATAACTAGCTCTAGCAATGTATAAAAAATAGACCAAATAAAATTGCTCTCTTCACCTTTGGATAACTTAATTTGTTCGTTTAGTCTATCCTCACCATCACCACTTTAAATAGTGAAAAGAATATGACCATCTGACAAAAGAAATGAAGGTGTCATTTTATCATTTGTATAATGCTGAAAATGCGAAATAATATTCTAATCCTGTCCCTGCTCTTGAATAATCCAAGATATAAAAGAATTTGGCTGAATTTTCAGTTTAAAATCCCGATTGCCGTCAAGATCATTATCCCAATAGAACAAGTCCTCAGTAAAAGCATTATAATAAAGAATCTTATCTCTCGTAAGACCACCTTCTTCAGCTTGAAACAACTTAGCAAACTCTTTAGAGAGTCTGGTCTTTCCTGTCCCATTAAAGGCGTAGATCAGCTGAACTTTCTGTTTCGAATCTTTTAACTCTTGTGCAATATCACTTAGCGCTTTTGCCATATCCCTTTCCTATTCTTTTCTATAAATCAAAATTTAGCAATTGTTCCCGCCAGTATTCATACTGTTTCTGCCTCTGTTCTACCTCTTTAGGAAGACCTTCTGAAAGAGAGTTGGTTAAGGTATCAAGCTTATCCAAAATAGACACTATCTGTGACTGTACAGATAAAGGCGGTAAAATAATAATTAATTGTCGAACAATATCTGCATTTAAATTTTGAACTGTTCCATTAGATGCATTCTTCCTCATCATATATTGCATAGTATTTGTTAATAGATAATGATACAGATAATCAGGTAAACATACATCATCAAAACCATTCATTGATAGCCAACCATCATGAATACAACCGTCAATATTTAAAATATAAGGGCGACCAAAACTCATCGAATTTGACATTATAAAATCACCTTTATGTACCAAACGAGATTTCTCCCTTCCAGCTTGAGTAATTCTTTCTTTTGTTTTTGAAACATATTTTGAGTCTTTTTCAACATCACCAATCTTTATCCAAGGTACACCTTTCTCAGATTCAGTAATAAATTTTGAAATCGGCCTTGGAGAAGCACCACGAACAATCTTAGCCATAGCTCCCAACTCCACTCGAATTGGTCCAAATACCCAGTTCAAGAGCCTAATGAGGTCTTGTCTGTACTGTACTGTTAGTGTACACGCCTTCGGCGACGAATGTCAAGAGTTTTTCTCTAAAATATTCATACTGTTTTTGACGAAGTTCAATCTCCTTGGGAAGTCCGATGTTGAGGTCATGACAAACAGTATCAAAGTTATCTAGAACTTGAACAATACGAGATTGGATTTCGAGGGAGGGGACTGGGATTTTGAATTTTTCAGTATCATTACTAGAAATTTGTGGCATCTGCATATTATTAGCGATGTTTTGAAAATGTTCTTTATTATGAACTAAGTAATGATAGATATATCTTAAGTTGATATTTTCATTGCCTGAACTGTATGACCAAAATTCATTTTTAAAACTAAATGGTTCTGTACAGTATTCAAAATCAATAATTCCACGAGATTTTACAACAATTGCCTCTTCTGTATGAATATCTTTATCGGGAATATCTCCATAGTTCACATCAGCGTAAGTCTTTCCTCCTGCAAAGATACGGATTGGCGCACCTTCTTTGTGAAGTAATTTCATCTGACTAGCTGTAATTTTAGTTCCTTTCCCTTTTTTAAGAAACTCATTTAACGTCTTCCACTCAACCTGATAAACTTCCTCCTCAAAAGATAACAATTTATCTCGATAATAAGAATATTGCTTTTTACGTGAGGTCAATTCTGAGGTCAATTCTGAGGTCAATTCTGTAACATAATCGGTAAATTTGTCAAGTATTTGCACGATTTTTTCTTGAATTTCTAGTGGAGGAATTGGGATTTTAATTTTTGATAGATTTTTAGGATAAAGCTCTATAACTTTAGTGCCAATGACTTGCTTTTCTTTCTGTTTTTGAAAGAAAATAGATTGCATATAATAGTTTATATATTTTGGATTTTCTTTCGTTCTCATTATACAAGAATGGCCTCCAATGCATACATCACCATCTCCCAACCAAACAATAGATTTTCCCACATCTTCTATATTTTCACTAGTTGTCGCTACAATAATATCGCCAGTTTGTGCTTTTTTCAACTTTTCAGATAAAGAAAAAGAGATAAATGATTTCGTTTTATATACATAACTACTGTAATATGTATATATTTGTCCATAATGAATACAAGGCACGCCTTCATCTACAAAATCTTTTTTCTGTAACCCATTTCCTCTGACAATTTCACACACTTTCCCCAACTCTTTCCATTCAACAGGACAGTTTTGTATTTCTTCTAGGATGTTCATCACTTACCTCCTTCCTTGGCTAGATTTTCAATGCTTTTAATTTCCTTGAGGTAATCTTTTTCAACTTGACTAAGGGTCTTGGCTTGGTAGCTCTTATATTCCTTATCCACCTTCTGCTTCATCTGTTCACGAGAGATCGAACCACTATTATCCAGCAAGTCTTCCCCCGTAGCCTGAAGAATACGATCTACGTGAGCCACCCAGTCCGCCATGGTCATGACTTCCTCTCGCTCTGCCTGTCTCTCAGCAAAGTCCAGATATCCTGATACAAGCTGGTTAAGCCCACGGAGTTCCTTTTCTGTCAGATAGTTCTTGGCAACTTTTGCTTCAGATAGAGTCGGGAAGTCTCCCTTAAAAGTGGTCAAGCCCATAAATTCCTTTTCGCTATCGACACGGTTATAAATGAGTTCACTCGCAGTATTGTGGTGAATGGCATAATGCATCTTGTTTTGAACCGTCGCAAAGAATTTCTTTGCCTCTGGTGCATTTGCATTGTAGTCACTTGATGTCGCAAAAAGATCTAAAACCTGACGGTAAAAGACTTTCTCACTTGAGCGAATGTCTCGGATTCTTTCCAGGAGTTCTTTAAAGTAAGAGCCTCCACCCAAGTTTTTCAAGCGCTCATCATCCATAGCAAAGCCCTTGATCAGATACTCTTTCAAAACTGTCGAAGCATAGTGTCTGAACTGGATTCCACGAGGAGATCGAACTCGATAACCAATCGCCAAAATCATATCGAGATTATAGTAGGCAACATTTCGCTGAACACTTCTATTCCCCTCATTTTGAACTGTCAACTTATAGTTGACAGTTGCCTCTTCCGATAATTCACCATCATCAAAGATAGCCTTGATATGTTTACTAATATTTTGCTTGGAAGTCTGAAAGAGTTCAGCTAGTTCTTGTTGGGTCAGCCAGACTGTTCCATTATCTAAGTGAAGCTCAATAGCGGACTCTCCGTCATCTGTTCTATAGAGAATCACATCATTTGCCATGGCTAAGCTCCTCTACAATCTTATCTATCTCTGCACGAAAGTGGTCAATCTTTGTCACGGTCTCAGCGATTTCTTTATTGAGCACATCAATATCAATCTTCTCACGTGTATCTTCTTTTTCTACATAAGTGGACACTGAAAGATTATAATCTGCTTCTGCTACTTTTTCTTGTGCCACCATAGAAGAAAAGTAATCTTCATTTTCTTTCTTTTCAACACTCGCTAAGATTTTTTCGATATTCTCTTCTGTTAAGACGTTATTATTAGTTTCTTTCTTGAACTGCTTACTTGCATCAATAAAGAGGATATCTGTCGTTGGCTTATTCTTTGCCAAAATCAGAATACAGGTCGCAATGGAGGTCCCAAAAAAGAGATTGTCTGGTAGCTGAATAACCGCTTCAACAAAGTTATTGTCTACTAGATATTGACGGATCTTTTGCTCAGCACCTCCACGATAGAAAATACCTGGGAAAGTTACGATTGCAGCTCGCCCCTTATTAGACAAGTATGACAAGCTATGCATAATAAAAGCAAAATCAGCCTTAGATTTAGGCGCCAATACACTCGCAGGTGCAAAGCGATCATCATTGATGAGCGTCGGATCATCGCTTCCTATCCATTTGATAGAGTATGGTGGATTTGACACAATAGCATCAAAAGGCTTATCGTTTACATGCTTAGGATCAAGTAAGGTATTGCCACGCTCAATGCTAAACTTATCATAATTGATATTGTGTAAAAACATATTCATCCGAGCTAGATTATAGGTGGTCATATTAATTTCCTGACCATAAAATCCATCTTCAATTATGTGCTCATTAAACTGCTTTTTAGCTTGCAGAAGCAACGAACCCGAACCACAGGCAGGATCGTAAATTTTATTGATTTTATTTTTTTCATTCTTACCCAGCATAACAATCCGCGCCAAGAGTCTCGATACACTTTGCGGTGTAAAAAATTCTCCACCAGATTTCCCAGCGTTAGAAGCATAATTAGAGATTAGATACTCATAAGCATCCCCAAAGAGATCAATATGGTTATCTTCAAAGTTTCCAAAATCAAGACTTGCGATTCCTTCAAGAATCAGAGTCAAGCGCTGATTCCTCTCCGGAACCGTACTACCCAGTTTGTTACTTCTGGTATCTACATCATCAAAAAGACCCTTAATGTCATGTTCACTCGCATAACCAATCGCACTAGACTCAATATCATCAAAGATATCTTTTAAATCTGTATTTAAGTGCTCATTTTGACGAGCAGTTTTGACAACATTGGAAAACAACTGCGAAGGCATAATAAAATAACCCTTGGTTTTAATGGCATCATCTCGAACTTCAGGCGTAATTAAATCTTCAGAAATCTCTTCATAGTTAATTGATTCATCGCCACCTTCAATATAGGTTTTGAAATTTTCACTAATAAAGCGATAAAATAGAATTCCCAAAATATACTGCTTGAAGTCCCAACCATCTACTGCACCACGAACATCGTCCGCAATCGCCCAAATTTTACGATGCAGCTCCTTGCGTTCTGCATTTTCTTTACTTGCCATTTTTACTTCCCTTATTTAATGTATTATCTCTTCTATTTTATCATATTTTCACTACTAAAAAATTCTCTAGCATTCAATAAATGAATATTATTATTTTTTGCTAACTTCTCAAAGTAACTTCCACTTGCCTGGTCAAAGTGGAAATTAGTCTAAAACGGATTTTTATGGTGGAATTAAGTGTGAGACGTTTAAGTTAGAAATGAGG
>NZ_SPGF01000012.1:0-33756 GCF_005844455.1 Streptococcus mitis
AGACAATCAAGCATCAGTTGAAACGTCGCTTTTTTAACACCTATCAACAATTTGAAATTCTCTGAGTTTAATTTTAAGGCTTTTTCGTATGTTGTTTCCATAGCTTTAGTATACCACTTTTGAGTTACCGAACAAGTCTACTAAATAAATTCAACATGTCCTTAATTTTTGCAACATGGTAGCCATCAAAAATATAACCAGTAACTTTAATCAAATCTGTATAGATAAAATGAAAACTCACTCCAGGAATAAACTTGTCTTGTAATTCTTTCTCTGAAGGAGCTCGACCTAAAAAACGCTCCATCGCTAATCGATAACCAGAACTTGTATTTGACCACCCTAACATGACATAGTCAAAATAATCTATCGGATCCGATGCAGCATTTCGACTATCCAAAACCAACTCCTCAACATCTCGCCCAAAGGCTTTCACAGCAGATAAGAGCAGACCTGTTTTAAAGATAGAAATCGCTGCATCTATAGTCGTAGTATGACTACAGTAGTCTGAAGTCACTAACCTCTTATGTAGATCATAAGTTGAGGCTACTCTTTTATCTGTAGGGGTAAATGGTGGCAGAAAGGGATGCTGACAGATGTAATCTAAAATTTCTTTTTTTAAACAAGAATCAGCACACTCAATACTTGTTTGACGTTTATGAAGTTTTTCGTAAGCTATAAATTTAGCAATTTTTTCTAATTCCCACTCTTGAATATTTGGATAATCAATTAGTGCTAAGTAGTATATCCCATCCCATTGTAAACTATATTCTCCATTATAAATTTTTAAAATCATCTAATCACCTCACTCTATTATACAACAAAAAGGAGGCTCAGACCTCCTTTTGTAATCTTATATCTAAAATTTAATACTCATTTCTGCCATTTTAGATATAGCTATAGAAAATATACTATCTTCCGCGAATGTTTCTTTTATTTGCTATCCAATGTCCGAAGTGCTGCTTGATAAGTTTGCTCCATTAGCATAGTAATGGTCATAGGACCAACGCCTCCAGGAACTGGTGTGATGTGGCTAGCAAGTGGGGCAACTGCCTCATAGTCAACATCTCCACAGAGCTTGCCATTTTCATCGCGGTTCATACCGACATCAATGACAACCGCACCTGGTTTGACAAAGTCAGCAGTCACAAACTTAGCACGACCGATTGCGACTACAAGAATATCTGCTTTCGCAGCCACCTTAGCAAGATTATGGGTGCGTGAGTGAGTCAAGGTCACTGTTGCATTCTTAGCTAATAACAACTGGGCCATGGGTTTACCGACAATATTTGAACGGCCGATTACGACCGCATTTTTACCTTCCAAGTCAATCCCATATTCATGAAACATTTCCATAATTCCTGCAGGTGTTGATGGAATCATAACTGGATGTCCAGACCAAAGACGTCCCATGTTTAAGGGATGGAAACCATCCACATCCTTTTCTGGGTCAATGGCTAATAAAACCGCCTCTTCATCGATATGTTTTGGTAATGGCAACTGGACCAAAATCCCATGCCAAGCTGGATCTTGATTGTATTTAGCAATCAAATCTAACAGCACCTCTTGAGTAATAGTCTCTGGAACTCGCACTACTTCGCTACGAAAACCAGCCGCAATGGCAGAACGTTCCTTGTTGCGAACGTAAACTTGGCTTGCTGGATTGTCTCCCACCAAAATCACTACCAAACCAGGCACTAGACCTGTTTCTTCCTTTAATTTTGCAGTCTTTTCAGCCAACTGCCCCTGCAATTTGGCCGCTAAAGCTTTCCCATCAATAATCTGTGTCATATCACTTCTCTTTTCTTTCAAATATCTTCCATTATACCAAAAACTGCTAGTTCCCTCTAACACTTCTTTCCTAGGCAATCCTATAGTTTCAAACTATAAGAAAAAGCTCTGGTCGAGCTTTTCACTAATCTTGTCTTGCAAATTTCAAAATAGATTATAAAACCTTACTCAAGAAGTCTTTAGTCCGTTGTTCTTGGGTTTGTTCAAAAATCTGCTCAGGTGTCCCATCTTCAACAACCACACCGTCTGCCATAAAGATAACACGATCTGCTACCTCACGGGCAAATCCCATCTCATGTGTTACGATAACCATAGTCATTCCTGACTTGGCAAGGTCTTGCATAACAGCTAGAACTTCTCCAACCATTTCAGGGTCCAAGGCTGAAGTTGGCTCATCAAAGAGCAAAACATCTGGTTCCATTGCCAAACCACGCGCGATGGCAATCCGTTGTTGCTGTCCACCCGACAGACTCTGTGGATAAGCATCTGCCTTATCTGGCAAACCAACTTTTTCCAACAACTCTTGGGCTCTCTTCTCAGCCACTGCCTTGCTTTCACCTTTGGTCTTGATAGGTGACAAGGTAATATTTTCCATCACAGTCATATTAGGAAAGAGATTAAATTGTTGAAAAACCATGCCCATCTTCTCACGCATGGCAAACAGGTCATTCTTCTTGTCCGTAATATCGACTCCTTCAAAGATAACCTTCCCTTTGGTTGCTTCTTCCAACAAATTCATAGAGCGAAGCAAGGTAGATTTCCCACTCCCTGAAGGACCGATGATAACGACAACTTCTCCTCTTTTAATCTCGAGGTTGATGCCCTTCAATACTTCATTCTTTCCAAATGATTTATGTAAATTTTCGATTTTTATCAAGGTTTCTGTCATTATTTCTTATCTCCTTGTCCCATACGTTTTTCAAAAGCTTTCAAGGCTACTGTCAAAATAGAAGTCATAATCAAGTAGTAAAAGGCTGCAAATAAAAGTGGGGTCAGAGGTAGATAGGTTGTTGTAGAAACTGTTGTAGCCCCATTCCACAACTCCATGACCCCAATAGCTGATAAGAGGGAGCTGTCCTTTATAATGGTGATAAATTCGTTCCCCAATGCTGGCAAGATATTTTTGATAGCTTGTGGCAAAATCACATAGCGCATCGCATTTTTAGGACGAATCCCTAGCGAATAAGCCGCCTCTAGCTGACCTTTTGGAACAGCATTGATTCCGGCACGAACAGTCTCAGAAACATAAGCACCACTGTTCATAGAGATAATCAAAATCCCTGGAATCAGACGAGAAAAATCAACACCCAAAATCCCAACCTGAATAGTCGGAGCATTGATATGTATAAGGGCAAAGGCAATCATAATCTGAACCATCATCGGTGTTCCACGGAAAATCCAAACGTACAAGTTGGCCAGCCAGACAAGCGGTTTAAACTTTGAACATTTCCCAAAAGCCAAGACAACACCCAAAATAGTTCCCAAAAAGACAACACAGATAGAAATGAGAACCGTCACGACAGCCCCATAGTTAAAATAAGGTAAATACTTAGGTAAAAAAGAAAAATTCATAGTCACACTGCTTTCTAAAATAGAATACTGTATGATTATAACATGTATTGAATTAAAATTCAAATCTTTTATCCAATTTATTCAAAAAAACTTTAAGCTAGTAGAATTAGCGAGAAATCTTAGTTTTTTCTAGTCAAGTTGGCCTCCTTTATGGTAAAATAGTAACGATAAGAAATGAAGGAGAATCAAAATGGAATCACATTTGGTTAGAATCATCAACCGTCTTGAAGCAATGGCAAAAGACGGCGGAAATTTAAAACGTAATTTTGAACGCGAAGGAGTTGTTGTTGCAGAAGTTGCATATAGCCACGACGAAGAAAACGGGTCAATCTTTACCCTTCGTGATGTAGAAGCTCGCGAAACGTATACTTTTGATAGCATTGACTTGATTGCAATGGAGATTTACGAACTTCTCTACTAATCTAAAACAAGCCGGGATTACACCCTGCATGTCTAACCAAAATCCTTTTTGTCTCACAAATAGGATTTTTTTATAGTCCAAATTCACAAAGATTTTCATAGTAACAACTTCTCAAAGCTGCAATCTTTTTACTTGCTTTACAGTCCAATCCTGTTATAATGAGAGTATAGAAATTTGACTATTTTTGACCTTTAAACAGGTCAGGCTAAAGAAAGAAATGAGGTAGATGTATGCTTTGTCAAAACTGTAAAATCAACGACTCAACAATTCATCTTTACACCAATCTCAATGGAAAACAAAAACAAATTGACCTCTGTCAAAACTGCTACAAGATTATCAAGACTGATCCTAACAATAGTCTCTTTAAAGGTATGACGGATTTGAACAATCGTGACTTCGATCCCTTTGGTGATTTCTTCAATGATCTAAACAATTTCAGACCTTCTAACAACACTCCTCCGACTCCTCCAACCCAATCAGGTGGAGGTTACGGTGGAAACGGCGGTTATGGTTCCCAAAATCGTGGATCTGCTCAAACTCCGTCTCCAAGCCAAGAAAAAGGCCTGCTAGAAGAATTTGGTATTAATGTAACCGAGATTGCCCGTCGTGGCGATATCGACCCCGTTATTGGGCGCGACGATGAGATTATCCGTGTCATCGAGATTCTCAATCGTAGAACCAAGAATAATCCTGTTCTTATCGGTGAGCCTGGTGTCGGAAAAACTGCCGTTGTCGAAGGTCTAGCTCAGAAAATTGTTGATGGCGATGTTCCACATAAACTCCAAGGTAAACAAGTCATCCGTCTGGATGTGGTTAGCTTGGTTCAAGGAACGGGTATCCGTGGTCAATTTGAAGAACGTATGCAAAAACTCATGGAAGAAATTCGCAAACGTGATGATATCATCCTCTTTATCGATGAAATCCATGAAATTGTCGGTGCTGGTTCTGCGGGCGATGGCAATATGGATGCAGGAAATATCCTTAAGCCAGCCCTTGCTCGTGGGGAACTGCAACTGGTCGGTGCCACTACTCTCAATGAATACCGTATCATTGAAAAAGATGCTGCCCTAGAGCGTCGTATGCAACCTGTTAAGGTCGATGAACCGACCGTAGAAGAAACAATCACTATTCTCAAAGGCATTCAAAAGAAATACGAAGACTACCACCACGTTCAGTATACCGATGTCGCAATTGAAGCAGCTGCAACTCTTTCCAACCGCTACATCCAAGATCGCTTCTTACCTGACAAGGCCATTGACCTCCTAGATGAAGCAGGTTCTAAGATGAACTTAACCTTGAATTTTGTAGATCCTAAAGTGATTGATCAGCGCTTGATTGAGGCTGAAAATCTCAAATCTCAAGCTACACGAGAGGAAGATTTCGAGAAGGCCGCCTACTTCCGCGATCAGATTGCCAAGTATAAGGAAATGCAAAAGAAAAAGGTTACTGACAAAGATACTCCTATCATCAGTGAGAAAACAATTGAACACATTATCGAGCAGAAAACAAATATCCCTGTTGGGGATTTGAAAGAGAAAGAACAATCTCAACTCATCCATCTAGCTGAAGACCTCAAGTCTCATGTTATTGGACAGGACGATGCTGTCGATAAGATTGCCAAGGCTATTCGCCGTAATCGTGTTGGACTTGGGACCCCTAACCGCCCCATTGGAAGCTTCCTCTTCGTTGGGCCAACTGGTGTCGGTAAGACAGAACTTTCCAAACAACTAGCCATTGAACTTTTTGGTTCTGCTGACAGCATGATTCGCTTTGATATGAGTGAATACATGGAAAAACACAGCGTTGCTAAGTTGGTCGGCGCCCCTCCAGGTTATGTTGGCTACGATGAGGCTGGGCAATTAACTGAAAAAGTCCGACGTAATCCCTACTCTCTTATTCTCTTAGATGAAGTAGAAAAAGCCCATCCAGATGTCATGCATATGTTCCTTCAAGTCTTGGACGATGGTCGTTTAACAGATGGGCAAGGACGTACCGTCAGCTTTAAGGATGCCATTATTATCATGACCTCAAATGCAGGTACAGGTAAGGCCGAAGCCAGCGTTGGTTTCGGGGCAGCTCGCGAAGGACGTACCAACTCTGTTCTTGGTGAACTCGGTAACTTCTTTAGCCCAGAATTTATGAACCGTTTTGACGGCATCATTGAGCTCAAAGCTCTCAGCAAGGATAATCTCCTTCAGATTGTCGAGCTCATGCTAGCTGATGTTAACAAGCGACTCTCCAGCAACAACATTCATTTAGATGT
This sequence comes from Streptococcus mitis, assembly GCF_005844455.1. Classification (GTDB taxonomy): domain Bacteria; phylum Bacillota; class Bacilli; order Lactobacillales; family Streptococcaceae; genus Streptococcus; species Streptococcus mitis_BF. The sequence goes on from NZ_SPGF01000012.1 coordinate 6,045, forward strand.
GACAGACAAGGTCAAGGAAAAATTGGTTGACCTCGGCTATGATCCAAAAATGGGAGCCCGCCCACTTCGTCGTACCATTCAAGACTATATAGAGGACGCAATCACTGACTACTACCTTGAAAATCCAAGCGAAAAAGACCTCAAGGCAGTTATGACCAGCAAGGGCAAGATTCAAATTAAGTCTGCCAAAAAAGCTGAAGTGAAAATTTCTGAAACAGAAAAATAAATCCTATAGAAAAGGAGTAGAAAATGAAAATTTTCTGCTTCTTTTTTACTAAAATAACTGTAATTTCTTGACAGCTTGCCCTTTGTCCATTAAGATAATAATAACGATACTAGATAATGAGGAAAATGCAATGTCAAACCCAACTTTCGGAGAAAAAAAAGCGAATACAAATTATGTTGCACGCTATGGAGTGTATGCAGTTATCCCTGACGCTGAACAAAAACAAATTGTTCTTGTTCAAGCACCTAATGGCGCTTGGTTCTTACCAGGTGGTGAAATTGAAGCAGGTGAAAATCATCAGGAAGCCCTAAAACGTGAATTGATTGAAGAGCTTGGATTCACTGCTGAAATTGGTACCTATTACGGACAAGCTGACGAATATTTCTACTCTCGTCACCGTGACACCTACTACTACAATCCTGCTTACCTCTATGAAGCTACCTCTTTCAAGGAAGTTCAAAAACCACTAGAAGACTTTAATCATATTGCCTGGTTCCCTATTGACGAGGCTATTGAAAATCTCAAACGTGGTAGCCATAAATGGGCCATCCAATCTTGGAAAAAACAGCATAAGATTGACTAAATCAAGCGACTTTATTCAAAAAGTGCTATAATAGAACTAGAAAATCGGAGGAAATGTTATGAAGCTTATCAATACGACAAACTCACACTCGCAACTTGTAAAAAGCCAGCTAGAAAGTACAGATGCAACCCTTGTTGAGGTCTATTCTGCTGGAAATACTGATGTTATTTTTACCCAAGCTCCGCTTCACTATGAAATCCTCATTTCAAATAAACACCGTGCTATTCGCGAAACCGAAATCGAAGCCATCCAAGAATTTTTCTTGAAACGTAAAATTGATAAGGACTCTATTGATGAGGCCAATATCAAAACACTCTACTCAGAAAAATTAATTGGGATTTCGATTCCAATCAAATAAAATTTTGGAGAGATTAGAAAGCTATTGAACCTTCTAGACCAAACATAGGTTCTGACTTGCTTTTTAAATCGTCTCCAATTTTTTATCTTGAGATCTCATCATACAAGATTTTATAGACAAATAATAAAAAAGATTTGGTTCTGCTTCTCACAAAATCAAATCTTTTTTATTATTTTAGAAACGAATTGTCTCACGTGTTTTTTCATATGAAGTAACAAAACGGTTGGTTACACCAGGCTCTGCCACTTCCAATGCTTGAGAAATCTTGTCAAATGAAGCGTGATAATCAAATTCTTTCTCAAAAATGTCCAAAGCTTCATTAAAGGCTTCTTGAATGCGTTCATCAAATGAGCGGTAACGGTTAGAATATTGTAAGAGTTGCTCTGTCAAGGTTGCATACTGAACAATATTATAAGTTTCCGTTTCTAAAGCTTCCATATCATTCGTTGCAATTTCCAAAACACGGTTAACTGACTCTATATTGACCAATTTTTGTTCTAATTCAGCCATTAAATCTTCCGTATTATTACTTGCTGTAAAGAATAACTTCAAGAAAGTTTGTGGAATACCAGGTAGGTTCCGTTTTTCCATATATCTCTTGATTGTATGGAGACGATTAACATATACATTTGCCTTTTGACGTGCATTGATATCATCTTTCTCAATTCGTGCAAGACGTTCACTAACTGAAATCTGTTCATCTTCAATCTCTTTAAGATTTTCCTGTAAAGATTCAAGATTCTCTTCAAGAATTGAATAAGCTTGAGTTGGTTCATCTTGATTTGAAGTTGCCTCAACAATAGCAGTCTCAAAGTTTTCTAATTCACCCTGTAAACGACGAACATGACTTGCATCTGACTCAGAAAGTAAATAGTTCTTACTCAAACGCTCAATATCTTCTATCAATAAAGCATTATTTTCCTTCATATGTTGCAGATAAGTAGGAAGTGTTGCTACAAAACCTTCTACCACTTTCTGTGCCGCAATTTCTCTTGTAAAGATATCGTAAAGTGCATTAATCTCTTCTTGGATTTGAGTATTTTCGTACTCGGCATTATCCAATTCTAGTTGCGCAATATTCTCATGATTTTTCTTGAGAGCTTCATGAAGCAATTGGAAACGAGCTTCGATATCCGTTTCAGCAAAATGATAATTAGCATCTAAAAGCTTACGGTAGCCATCTTCTAAATCTTCCAGCTGATCAGGTAGCTCTTTAGATAATGTTGTTACAACTGCTGGTATACGATCAACAATATGTGTCAAAGCCAAGATATGATTTTCAGCATTATCCAAAATCACAGCAGCTTCTACTGGGTCACCAGACGAATTTAAAGTTACAAACTGAGAAAACTCTGATTGGATATTTTCCAATTGTTTTTCGATTTCAGACAAACCTTGTCCATATTCTTCAGAATGATCAGCAACTCGGTGTTGCAACTCTTCAAACAACTCCAAAGTATGAAGAACACGTCCACTATTTTTAGACTCTTGTTTCTCCAAATCTGCCAATGCATTGCGAATTGCCGCAATATCTTCTTCAATCAAAGTAATTTGGCTCTCGATTTGGTCAATTTGATGACTAGCTTTGAAAAAACGGAATGAGTTGTTATAACCTTCTGCCTCGAAAAGATTATTTTCGATATCGGCAAAAGAGTTAAGAGATAGATCAACCCATTTTTGGTTCCATTCACGGAAAGTCACCTGACTTTGTCCAATCAAGTGCATATTTTTTACAGCTTCAACTTCATCATTAACTGGAAGATTGTACAGTTCTTCTTTTTTCTCTTCTAAAATTGCTAGTTTACTTTCATTGCGTTTCCTTACATAGATTGCGATAGCATAAGCAATGACCAATAAAACTGCAACTGCAATTATTAAATAAATTACTAGTCTAGCAGACATATTAAACTCCTTTTTTACTTGAAACAATCGTAACGATTATATCATATTTTTTAGACCAAGGGAACTACTTCTCCCGATTTTTAGACATCCAGTGTACTATAGACGGCATTTTCTTCGATAAATTCACGACGAGGCTCTACTCGATCCCCCATTAACATATCAAAGATTTTATCTGCCTCAGCTGCGTCATCCACAGAAACTCTGGCCATCAAGCGATGCTCGGGATCCATTGTTGTTTCCCATAACTGATGATCGTCCATCTCACCCAAACCTTTATAACGCTGAATGGTTGGTTTGGCACGTCCTTCACTATGGCGAGTCAAGGCTTCTTGGAGTTTAATTTCTTGATCTGCTCCTGGCTGAATATATTCTTTAATCTCGCTTCCAACCTTGATACCATAGATTGGTGGTTGGGCGATATAAACATACCCAGCTTCTAGAATTGGTTTCATATAACGATAAATCAAGGTTAAAAGAAGGGTACGAATGTGGGCTCCATCGACATCGGCATCGGTCATCAAAACGAGTTTTTGGTAACGGGCTTTCGAAACATCAAATTCTGCTCCAAATCCTGTTCCCATGGCTGTGAAAAGACTACGAATTTCTTCGTTAGCAAGAATCTTATCCATGCTGGCCTTTTCAACATTCAAAATCTTACCGCGAATTGGAAGGATAGCCTGGAATTCACGGTTACGACCCGATTTGGCCGATCCACCAGCTGAGTCTCCTTCGACGATGAAGAGTTCTGTTTCAGCAGGATTGTTAGAAGAACAGTCTGCTAGTTTCCCTGGAAGGTTGGAAATTTCCAAACCAGATTTTTTACGAGTGACTTCACGCGCACGCTTGGCAGCCACACGAGCCTTAGCAGCTAAAATCCCTTTTTCCACGATACGTTTAGCAATCTGTGGGTTTTCCATGAGGAAATCGGAGAAAGCATCACTGAAGAGGCGATTGGTAATCTTGACCACTTCGCTATTCCCCAGTTTGGTCTTAGTTTGTCCTTCAAACTGTGGATTTGGGTGTTTAACTGAAATCACCGCAGTTAATCCTTCACGAACATCTTCCCCTGTTAAGTTGTCCTCATTGTCTTTTAGTAACTTATTCTTGCGAGCATAATCGTTGATGACACGTGTCAAGGCTGTACGGAAACCTTGTTCATGCGTTCCACCTTCATGTGTATGAATATTATTGGCGAAACTCATGACATTTTCATGGTAACCAGTTGTGTACTGCATGGCTACCTCAACTGTGATATCATCCATCTCACCGTCTGTATAGATTGGTGTATCAAAGATTACATCCTTGTTCTCGTTGATATATTCAACATAACTAGCAATCCCACCTTCATAATGGTAATGTTTGGTTTGTTCCAAACCTTCGCGCTTATCTGTGATGGAGATTTGAAGACCGCGATTTAGAAAGGCCAACTCTTGAATCCGTTTATTTAATTTATCAAAATCAAATGTTGTTGTTTCAGTGAAGATTTCTGGGTCTGGTGTGAAGTGAACCGTTGTTCCAGTTCTATCCGTATCTCCAACCACCTCAAGGTCTGCAACAACACGACCACGACGATATTCTTGGTAATGAATTTTACCGTTTTTGTGGACATGAACGTCTAATTGAGTGGATAGGGCATTAACTACTGATGACCCTACTCCGTGAAGACCACCTGAAACCTTGTAGCCGCCACCGCCAAACTTTCCTCCAGCGTGCAGAACAGTAAAGACAGTTTCCACGGCAGGTCGGCCTGTTTTTTCCTGAATATCGACTGGGATACCACGCCCATCATCAACAACAGTAATCGAATTATCCGGCTCAATAAAAACTTGAATATGGCTGGCAAATCCTGCCAAAGCCTCGTCGATTGAGTTATCAACAATTTCCCAGACTAGATGGTGAAGACCTTCTTTTGAGGTTGATCCGATATACATCCCTGGACGCATACGAACAGCCTCTAGGCCCTCTAAAACTTGAATTTGACTGGCATCATAATCCTGTGCCTGCAGATTTTTAATTTCTTCTGTCATCTTATTCCTTTTTCTTACATGTCTAATACTTGTCTTAAATTCACGATACTGGTAAACAAGTGGGTATCCAATCCTGCAGCTTTACCTGCTTCAATATCAATCGGCCGATCGCCAATGACAAGACCAGAGCAAATCTGATATTTTTCTCTCAAATAAATCATGGACTCAGGATTCGGTTTTCTCTTAAAGCCTGAGCTAGAAGTGACCACTTCTGTAAAATAGGTTGCTATAGAGGTTTTTTCTAAAATTTCCAAGACCTGATCATTTCTGTGAGAAACCAAGAAATGACGCCCACCTTGATTTGAAATGTCTTCCAATAAGTCAGAAACTCCTTCAAATAAAATCGGATGTTCAAGCTCTCTGGCTTCATTTTCCTTGTACTTTTCTAAAAAATGTTCTAAGTTGGGTGCGAAAGTCTCAATCGCAAAATCAGTAGAAACCTTTAAAGCTTGATAGACGCTGTCATGGTCTTGTGTGATACCATACAGTGCCAATGTTTCAACAAATGCAGCTGTTGAAGTTTCATAGTTATCCAGTAAAGTTCCACCTAAATCCCAGATATAATCGTGATATTTCATAGCTTTCATTATACCATTTTTTCGTTAAAAAAGCGATGATTTCCCTGAGTTTTCCACATAAAAAAACGAGAGGTTGACTCCCGTTTTACTGATTTTTACCAAAGACATCTCGATAGAGCATCCCTGTTCGTAAACCCTCTGCGTCTCCTCCTAATTGCTCCACCAACTCGTAGGAAAAGGCAAGGGCTGTCGAGGGACCTCGACTAGTTGTCAAATGTCCATCTACCACTACTGTTTCCTTGACGTATTGACCATCAAGAATTTGCTCTTGAACGCCATCATAGCAAGTGTACTGCTTGTTTTTCAATAGCCCTGCTTGATTGAGGGCAATCGGCGCTGCACAAATGGCTGCTATTTTTTTGCCCTCTTTATCGAAGCTTTTCAATTCTTGAATTAAGACCTGATTGTCACGCAAATGTGCAGAACCAGGCATCCCTCCAGGAAGGACAATCATGTCATAGTCTGATAAATCACCATCAAAGACACGATCTACTCTTACTTGGATTGCGTGCGAACCTGTCACTTGCTCTTCAAAACCAACCATATCACAAGTGATATTTGCACGACGCAAAACATCCACAACTGTCAAAGCTTCAATTTCTTCAAAGCCCTGAGCCAACATAACGGCTACTTTAACCATGATTTTCTCCTTATTTGATTCGTTTTAATACAACCTTTTTCCGCTTGAATCGGACTTTTCCACTCTTTTCTTCAGCTAGATTGGTTTGATAACTCATCGATAAAAGCAAGCCAACACCGATCAAATTACTGATAATAGCCGATCCTCCTTGCGAAATAAAAGGCAAGGGAATCCCAGTCAAAGGAAGCAAGCCCGTCACAGCGCCGATATTTTCAAAAATGTGGAAGAGTAACATCATAATCAAACCTGTAGAAATATAGGTGTAGAACTGGTTATTTGATTTAAGAGTAATCTTCAACATACGGTAAATCAGCATGAGGTAAAGGGCAATAACAAGGACTGAGCCAATAAAGCCAAAATCTTCTGCAATCACCGTGAAAATCATATCCGACTCACGAACTGGAATAAGCAGATTCGAAGCATTAAAACCTTGACCAAATAATCCACCACTTCCAATGGCAATCTGTCCTTGAGCCTGCTGATAAGTAGTTGTTTGAGCAAAGTCAAAGGGATTGAGCCAAGCCAAAATTCGATTGATTTGGTAGGTCGGCATCCCCAGTTGATGGAGAAAAGCACGACCGTCCTTACTGATAAAAATGGCTAGAAAACCAGCAATTCCTGTTACCGCAGTCACAAATACTGGAATAATAATTTTCCAAGAAACCCCTGATAGTAAGACGATTCCTGAGAAGATGGCCACAAAAACCAAAGCCGTCCCCAAGTCACTTTGAAGTGCCAAAAGAACTAGGACTGGAATGGTAAAGAGAATCATCCAGAAAATCAATAAGAAGTCCAGCGGAACTGTGCGTCTCCATTCCTTATGTTTTTTGGTAAACTGGACAATCACACGAGCCAACATGAGGATATAGGATATCTTCATAAATTCTGACGGCTGGAACAAGGTAACACCATTTACCGATACCCAGTTTTTTGCACCCGTTGATGCAACTAGGCTTGGATTATAAAAGACAATTGGCAAGACCATGAGTCCCAAGCCTAAAATATACAGAAAAGGGGTCACTTTCCAAAGAAATTCTGTATTAAAGAGCATGACCACAAAACCAATCACAAGTCCCAAGGCGATCCAGGCGACCTGTTGCCCTAAAATGGGCAGAATATTGTTTGGATAATCATGACTAACGGCTATATAAATAGCCACCACGCCGATAACCAGTAGGAAAAACACTGGCAATAGCAAACTATAATCGACTCTAGAGTCAAGAGAACGTTTCATATACACTAACCTTATACTTTCATACAATACTATTTATCAAAGTTCATTTAAAAATTTATCAATAGCCTCATCAACTGCAGATTGAGCGATCGTTGTAACGCTCGCTTCTTTTGCTAGAGAATTCACCATTTGCTTGCCGTATCGTTTTCCGACGATTCTCCTATCCAGAATGAGGGTTAAGGAACGTTGGTGTTCACGTCTCATACTTCTTCCCAACGCCTGTTTTAAACGAATAATAGCCATCGGCAATTGATAATCATAAAAGGCATTTTTCCCTTCTTGAATTAGTTCTTGATTAATCTTTTTCGTCAAAGGCTCTTGGGGATTTTGGAAAGGAAGTCTTGGTACTACTTGAATCACAAAAGGATGACTTGAAAAGTCAACTCCCTCCCAGAAACTTGCGGCACCAAGCAGGATTTGCTGTTCTCCTCTTTCAAAGCGTTTCTTTAGCTGATGAACATCCCCATTTTTATACTGGGCCAGATGACTTACAGGAAGCATATCTGAAACTGCTAAAAGCATGTCTTTAGCAGTAAAGAAGACTAAAATTGGTTGTTGGAAAGCTTGAACATCCATCAGCAAATCAGCTACCTCTTTGGCATAGACTTCTATGGAAGTTTCTGTTACTGGAGGGAAATCTTTGACCAAGACCACTTCTTGATCCTGTTTTTTATGAGCTTCAATCTTGACAAATTTGGCTTCAGGATAGCCTAAAAGGTCTGCCAAAGAAACCCTCTGACTAATCTCAAGAGTTGCCGACACTCCCAAGACTTGACATGAATCAGGCACTAAGGAAGATAGAAGGATTCGGCCTGATTTTGTAGAAGAAATCTGAATTTTCTTTTGACTCGTTTCAGTGGCTTCAAGCCAGTAATCACCTTCAGCCGTAAAATAGCGAACCAGTTCCTCAAAGCCTTCTACTTCTAATTCTGAAAAATACTGATGGAGATTAGAAAGAGAATCTAAGATACTTTTCCTAGATTTTCCAGATTGAAATTGTTCTATCAAGTAAAGACACTCAAAGCGAATACTTTCTAGTATTCGTTGTTGAATCCTATTTTCTTCTCCTACTAAAGCCTTATCAACTAAATCAATAATAGACTGGATATCGTAGGTCTGTTGAAGCAGATTTTCTAGAGCCAACAAAACTTTTTGAACTTCATCAATAATCAGTAAACGGTCGCTGACAAATTCAGGATTATCTTCAAGTCTAGTTACAAGATAGGCATGATTAGTCACTAAAAGCTTGCAAGTCTCTGCTCTTTCCTGACTACGTTTCCAGAAATCTTCCGTCACAAATAAGCTCTTAGATGATAAATTCCCATCATGACGAAGGTCTGTCAGAAAATGTTGGTAGCGGTAGAGTTGACCAATCTCATCCAAATCCCCGGTTTCTGTCTCTGTCAACCAGACCAAGAGTTGCATTTTAAAGCGTCTAAATAAGCGATTTTCATCATTTTCCTGCAAGGAACGATAAAAGGCATCCAACTTCAGGTAATTCTGTGGTCCCTTTAAACTATGAATATCTGTATGGAACACTTCCTTGAGACATTTACCTTCTTCTTCCATGATTTGATTTTGAAGAATCTTTGTCGGAACACTAAGGACAATCTGACGATTTTCCACTTGGGACAAAGCGGGTAAGAGATAACCATAAGTTTTCCCAATTCCTGTCGGCGCTTGAATTAATGAGACAGGCTCATCTTTCAATAGCAAACCAACCTCTTTAGCAAAACGTTCTTGCTTCTCCCTCACTTCAAGGTTCAACAGAGAAATATTCTTAGAAAAATCTTGAGATAATTTTCTTGGCTTATTTGGAGCTGCAAGTTTCTTGAAATACAGTCCTTGAACTTCAACCAAATCAGAAGAAGTCAGGATAGATTGGTTTCGATAAATTTCTTCAATAACCAAGTAGGACTCATATAGGAGAGCATCAGCCATTTCCAGCAAGCGTTCCAAGAGTCCTTTAGGAAGTTGGGTCATCTTTTCTCGTAGAAATAAGAGTAATTCCGCGGTAGCTTGGGCATCTGAAAGGGCTGTGTGGGCATGTTTTAGAGGAATTCCTAATTCTCGACACAAAATCGGTAAACTATATTTTTCCAGTTCTGGGAAAAAGACCTGAGCCAATTCTACCGTGTCAACACGAGGATTTCTTAGTTCATAGCCTTCGAAAAATAAATTTTCCGCTAAGAGATTGGCATCAAACTGAACATTATGGGCTACAAAAATCCCATCCTCCACCAAGTCAAAGATTTTTCTGGCAACTTGCGAAAAATCAGGTGCTTGCGCCAGACGTTGGTCTGTCAATCCTGTCAGTTCTTTGATATGAGCATCCAAAGGTTCATGGGGATTGACATCCGTCGTATAGCGATCAACGATTTTCCCATCCTCAATCACAACAATTCCCACTTGAATAATTTTAGCCTTACTACCTGTGCTAGTTGCCTCTAAATCCACCACAACATAGCGATTACCAATCGTTTTCATTATAAAAAATTATACCAAAAAAAGAGCCATTTGACACCTGCAAACATGGGATATTTTTCAAACTCAAGAACACTACTTGGCTTAAAAATCCTATCAAGTAGAGCATCCTAGCCTACTTATTTTTTGAAAATGGTGAAGAAATAAGAAAAATTGAGAGAAGAAATGTTTGTCTCTTCCTTCTCTCAACTATCTATTTACTCTATTTAACCATATCAGGATCGTAGTCATAAAATCCTGTATCAAGGAAACGGTTTTTAGGGTGTAACTTGCGAACTTCTTCATCCAGCAAGAAGGCTTGGTCATGGCTAAAGTTGCCCTCTTGGATCAAGCTACGCGCTTGGATAAAAAGTTTTGCAATCTCAACAAAGTTCTGACCAGGTGTATAGAGACCTTCTAATTTCCAGTGAGTAAAACCATGCTCCACCAATTCTGTCAATTTGGTCATCAAATCAAGGTCATTGTTGGCAAAGATGTGGGTACCATGATTGTCTTCAAAAATGGAATAATGGCTCTCAGGGTCACTTGGCTCTGCCAAGAAAAGGTCACGCTTACGGGTCTTTTCATCATCGATATGCGTAAAGTTATAGTAGTTTTGCAAGAGCGGACGTTTAGAATGATGGATAACACTAGCACCGTACACCAAAACTTCGGCAGGAATTTCCAAAATCTCTGGCATTTTGAAAAGTTCAGCTGATGGAATTTCACGCGCCAAAACAGCCTCAGATGCGCCAGCCTTTTGTCCCCAGAAGTTAATCTGACGACTACTTGTTACCATGGTTGAAGCATCGTAGATGGTTTTAAAGGAATAACCATCGCGATTGACCACATAAAAGACACCTGCATCCCCAATTGTAATGTAGTCTGTCTTGATTTCTTCCAAGAAATCTAAGAAAGGCTTGATACAATCCATCATATCTTGGTGCATAAGGGCATTGACTGCAACAATCAATTCCTTATCAGCATCATGAACCAGCTTAGCGATTTCACGCAATTGGTCATAACTAAAGGTTATTGGCAGACGAAGGCCAAAATCTTTCTCACCGACATAGATACGGTCTACACCAGATTCGAGCAGTTGTTTAACTTGTTCAATACTTTCAGCAGTTGCTGTAATGATAATCTTTTCCATAAGAAAAATTATACCACATTTCTCCAAAATCAGCCAAGACTTATCAGAGTTTTACAAATAGGGATAATTTCCGTAACTTCTCAAAGTAACTTCCACTTGCCTGACCGAAGTGGAAATTAGTCTAATACTCTTTGAAAATCTCTTCAAACCACATCAGCTTTATCTGCAACCTCAAAGCAGTGCTTTGAGCAGCCTGAGGCTAGCTTCCTAGTTTGCTCTTTGTTTTTCATTGAGTATAAAACGGATTTTTATAAGAATAACTAGATGAAAGGCAGCCCCAGAAGCATGAGAGAGCTCGCCAGTAACAATGATTTTGTATGCTATCCATAAATAGCAAACATCTCAAGCTCCATTAATCTTCAAAATATCATAGATAAAATCTAGTCCAAAATTTAAGCAATTGATGCTGTAGGATTTATACATTGTTATAAATTTCTAGTCGTTTTGTTTTTATGATAACAAAAATGACCTAGAAAAACGAGTATCTCCATCTACGGAAATACTCGTTTTTTTGCTAGTTAGAAGTGGTTTTTTGCTCAGCCTCATTTCTTTTTATAAAATTTATCAAGCAAGCGACCAACTATCTCATCTTTTTTCTATTTCTGCCAATATGCGTGACAGGTAGTAATGATAGCCAAAAATAGCAAGGCCAAGCAGGAGAATAAGAATTCCTACTCCCAAGCTAATGGCAAGGACAGGGGCGAGAGACTTAACCAGAAACAAACTTGCTATGACTAAAATCATTAAGATAACACTATAAACCAAAATCAAAACAATTGCTACTATACGATTTGAACGGTTCACCAAGTCCGTAATGCTACTCCAATTGGTTGACAGATTTTTAACGTCCTTAAAGTAATGGTGGCAAGAAAGGATGACACTGGCAAGGATCCATGCCACAAGGAGGTAAATCATCGAAAGGATGGGCAAGCCTAGATATAGAGAAAGACCAAGTAAAGTCACGATAGGTAAAAAGGACTGAACAACAAAGATAATCCAAAATTTTACTTTCACATAACGAGCAAAGTCAAAGGGTAAACTCTTAAGAAAATCAACATTTTCCCTCTCCAAGGATAAGGCAATTGAATGCAGGCTGGTGATATTGTTATTGACAACAGCTAGAAAGAGACCGATAAAAAACAAGGGTAACCAGTATGGAGGATGAATGTCTGGAACTATCTGAGAATCTCGGATGTTGGAAATCAGACCGATCATCATGAGATAAGGAAGGAAAGCACTTGTAAAAAGCACTGTAATCACGCCAGTCCCCTGTCCCAAAAGAGTGAGGTGATAGCGTAAAACCATACGGAAAAAACCCTTTTTATTAGTAGTTGAAATTCTCTCCTTATTGCGACGTTCTTTTTTGACCTTCTCCTCACTATTAAGCAGAATCACGTCATAAAAATGAGGAAAAACCTTCTTTTTGGTCAGGTAAAGCAAGAAGAGAGTTAGCCCTATCCAAGCTAACAGACCCAGTATGGCTTCTGTCGAAAAAGGCTCCACTGCTATTTTGTAAAAGAGATGAATAGGATAAAGGAGAAATGGAATGTCTCTAACTTTGTCAACAATACTTCCAGAAGTCGACTGTAGAAAGAAGACAAATATTAAAGGTATGAGAACACCTATCCCAATCATCACATTGGCAAAAATAGACTGATACTTTCTGAAGACCGTAGTCTGAGCCAAGAAATGTACTGCCACTACCATCACTAAAGTAACAGAGACAAATAACAAGGCCAAGGACAGCAGCATCAAAGGCAAGCCCAGCCAAAGAGAAGGAGCTAGCCTAATATAGAGGACTAGAAAATAAGCTAGGATTGGTACAATTCCAGCTAGAGCTGGCAAGAGAACAGACAGTCCTTTAGCAATTATAATCTCTGATTCTTTAAAGGCATAGGGCCTATACGATGCCAAGTCCTTACTCTCATAAAAGACATTGTAAAATGCAGTGAAAGAAGTTGAAAAGGCAAGCACCAGTAAAATAGCAACCATGGTACTAAAAAAACTTGGCCTTTCCTCAAAAGGAAAACGAAAGGCTATATTTATAAACGTGAAAAGCATCAAGAGACTGGAAAAAATGTAAGAACTTAGGACTCTAGCGGAAACATTTACTTTTTTTCCAGGATTTTTAGCTTGCTTCTTTCGTAGGTTAGCCAGATTAGCTTCTTGAGATGAATAGAGGATATTGATATCAACTAATTTTTTAATGACCTTGAGACGCATCTGAAACCTCCTCTTTTCTACCAGCAAGGCTAAGGTAGATACTTTCCAAAGACTGGTCTGGATGGTCTTTTCTCAAGTCCTCCACGCTACCACAATAAATCAAATGCCCCTTTTTCAAAATCGCAATCCGATCACAGACTTGCTCTGCCACCTCTAGGACATGGGTTGAAAAAAGGACAGTCTTACCTTTTTGTGCATGTTCCTTCATCATTTGCTTCAAATCAAAGGCAGCCTGGGGATCCAAACCAGTCAAGGGTTCGTCCAAGACCCAAATATCAGGATCAGACAAGAGCGCCCCTATCACAAAGACTTTCTGACGCATTCCGTGAGAGAGGGTTTCAATAACCTGATAACGATTTTCAACAAAATCAAAAACGTTCAATAACCTAGCTAGACTAGCTTCCAAGTCAGAACTGCTCAAATCATAGGATGAAGCAATCAATTCCCAAAATTCATTGGCTGTTAAGCGTAAAAATAAGTCAGGCGAGTCTGCTACGTAGCCAATCTTTCGTTTAATAGCCAAGCGATTTTCCGATAAATCCTGGCCGTCTACCAGAATACGACCGCTGCTAGGCGAAATGATACTGACTAAAGATTTTATAGTGGTCGATTTTCCAGCCCCATTATGGCCGATCAAGCCCATAATCTCCCCATTTTCAATCTGCAAATTGAGATTGCTCAAGGCCTCTTTATCACCATACAACTTACTAACATTTTGAAATTCAATCATGAGAAATCTCCTCTCTTTATCTGTATCTGTATTACATACTATTATACTAGCACTTTGATACAAAAAAATCAACACTTTATCTTAAGTCGTTAAAATAGTTTTCTTCTTTTAACGCAAACGTTTGCGTTAAAAGATAGTTTATGATAGAATAAAGAACAAGATTGACAAGTAAGAGGAAAAACAATGCAAAATCAAACACTCATGCAATACTTTGAATGGTATCTGCCCCACGACGGCCAACACTGGACGCGTTTGGCTGAAGATGCTCCACACCTAGCTCATCTGGGGATTAGCCACGTCTGGATGCCACCAGCTTTCAAGGCTACCAACGAAAAAGATGTAGGCTATGGGGTCTATGACTTATTTGACCTTGGAGAGTTTAACCAAAAAGGGACTGTCCGCACCAAGTATGGTTTCAAAGAAGACTATCTTCAAGCCATTCAAGCCCTAAAAGCACAGGGAATTCAACCAATGGCCGATGTGGTTCTCAACCACAAGGCTGCAGCCGATCACATGGAAGCCTTTCAGGTTATCGAAGTGGACCCTGTAGACCGTACAGTGGAACTTGGAGAACCCTTCACCATCAATGGCTGGACTAGCTTTACCTTCGATGGTCGCCAAGATACCTACAATGACTTCCACTGGCACTGGTACCACTTCACAGGTACAGACTACGATGCCAAACGCCGTAAATCTGGGATTTATCTCATTCAAGGAGACAACAAGGGCTGGGCTAACGAGGAATTGGTCGATAACGAAAACGGCAACTACGACTACCTCATGTATGCCGACCTAGACTTTAAACACCCTGAAGTCATCAAAAATATCTATGACTGGGCTGATTGGTTCATGGAAACAACTGGTATTGCTGGTTTCCGCTTGGATGCCATCAAACACATCGACTCTTTCTTTATGCGTAATTTCATCCGCGATATGAAGGAAAAATACGGTGACGATTTCTACGTTTTTGGTGAATTTTGGAACCCAGACAAGGAAGCCAATCTGGACTATCTCGAAAAAACAGAAGAACGCTTTGACCTTGTCGATGTTCGACTCCACCAGAATCTCTTTGATGCTAGCCGAGCTGGTTCCAACTATGACCTTCGTGACATTTTCACGGATAGCTTGGTGGAACTCAAGCCCGACAAGGCTGTAACCTTTGTCGACAACCATGATACCCAACGAGGACAAGCCCTTGAGTCGACTGTTGAAGAATGGTTCAAGCCAGCAGCCTATGCCCTTATTCTATTACGACAAAATGGGCTTCCATGTGTCTTTTACGGAGACTACTATGGGATTTCAGGGCAGTATGCTCAAGAAGATTTCAAAGAAGTCCTTGACCGCCTCCTAGCCATACGAAAAGACTTGGCCTATGGAGAGCAAACAGACTACTTTGATGACGCAAACTGTATCGGTTGGGTACGTTCAGGTGCTGAAAATCAATCCCCAATCGCAGTCTTGATCTCAAATGACCAAGAAAACAGCAAGTCAATGTTTGTCGGCCAAGAATGGGCTAACCAAACCTTTGTTGATCTCCTTGAGAATCATCCAGCACAAGTTACAATCAATGCTGACGGTTATGGAGAATTTCCAGTAGCAGCGGGTTCAGTCAGTGTCTGGGTGGCAAAATAAACCTATCAGTTACAAGTCAAATCCAACCGGGTTTGGCTTTTTGGTATTCACAAAAAGACCCACCCAAATGGATAGATCTTCATTGTCTTATAATTTACCTGCTACCGCATCCAACAATTCTTGGATTTTCGCTTGGTTGCTTCCTCCTGCCATGGCCATGTCTGGTTTACCACCACCACGTCCATCAACGATTGGAGCCAATTCTTTGACCAAGTTTCCTGCACGGATATCTTTAATCTTGCTAGCTACAAGAACGTTTACCTTGTCACCGATAGCTGCAACTAGGACAAGCACATCAGAGTAGTCTTTTTGTTTCCAGTTGTCCGCAAAGGTACGAAGGGCACCGGCATCTGATACAGACACTTGACTAGCAATGTAACGGTGACCGTTGACTTCCTTAACATCCTTGAAGATATCGCCTGCGGCTGCAGCTGCGGCTTTTTCTTTCAACTCAGCATTTTCTTTTTGAAGTTGGCGAAGTTGTTCTTGAAGTCCTTCTACCTTGTGAGGTACTTCTTTGAGTTGAGGTGCTTTCAAGGTTGCTGCGACGACTTTCAGAGCATCTTCTTGTTCGCGGTAGGCTTCAAAGGCTTCCTTACCAGTCACTGCCAAGATACGGCGAGTTCCTGAACCAATCCCTTCTTCTTTGACAATCTTGAAGAGGCCAATTTCAGAAGTGTTACCTACGTGGGTACCACCACAAAGCTCAACAGAGTAATCACCGATGTTCACAACACGAACTTCTTTACCGTATTTCTCACCAAAGAGGGCCATAGCTCCCATTTCTTTGGCAGTGTCAATATCCGTTTCAACTGTCTTCACTTCAAGAGCTTCCCAGATTTTCTCATTGACTTGCTGTTCAATAGCACGTAATTCTTCAGCAGTTACTGCTTGGAAGTGAGTAAAGTCAAAGCGAAGGAATTCAACTTCATTAAGAGAACCTGCTTGTGTCGCATGGTTTCCAAGGATATTGTGAAGGGCAGCGTGAAGCAAGTGAGTAGCAGTGTGGTTTTTCATGACACGGTGACGACGATTGGTATCGATGGCCAATGTGTATCCTTGGTTCAAAGCAAGAGGTGCAAGAACTTCAACCGTGTGAAGAGCTTGTCCGTTTGGCGCTTTTTGAACATCTGTCACTGTAGCCACAAGGTTTCCAGCAGCATCCAAGATTTGACCGTGGTCAGCTACCTGTCCACCCATTTCAGCGTAGAATGGAGTCTCTGCAAAGATCAGAGAGGCAGTTCCTTCTGAAACAGCTTCAAGTTCAGCATTGTCAGCTACAATAGCTACCAACTTAGAAGGCAATTGACTAGCATTGTAGTTGAAAACACTTTCCACTGTAATGTTTTGGAGGGTTTCATTTTGCATTCCCATTGAGCCACCCTTCACAGCTGACGCACGCGCACGTTCTTGTTGCTCTTTCATGGCTGCTTCAAAACCTTCACGGTCTACAGTCATCCCAGCTTCTTCAGCGATTTCTTCTGTCAATTCAACTGGGAATCCATATGTATCATAGAGTTTGAAGACATCTGAACCAGAGATAACACTTTGTCCTTTAGCTTTCAAGTCAGCTACTATTGTTTCTGCAAAGTGTTGACCTGAGTGAAGGGTACGAGCAAATGACTCTTCTTCGCTCTTGATGATTTTTTCAATAAAGTCACGTTTTTCAAGCACTTCTGGGTAGTAGCTTTCCATAATTTTTCCAACAGTTGGAACCAGTTTGTAAAGGAAAGGCTCGTTGA
The DNA here is from genome assembly GCF_005844455.1 of Streptococcus mitis. Taxonomy (GTDB): domain Bacteria; phylum Bacillota; class Bacilli; order Lactobacillales; family Streptococcaceae; genus Streptococcus; species Streptococcus mitis_BF. Next base: position 23,536 of record NZ_SPGF01000012.1, read on the forward strand.
TGCCCAATTTTTGACCATGCATAGAAGCACGACGAAGCAGACGGCGAAGGACATAACCGCGGCCTTCATTTCCTGGAAGGGCACCATCCCCAATGGCAAATGAAAGTGAACGGATGTGGTCAGCGATAACCTTAAAGCTCATGTTATCGCCATCTTGGTCGTAGACCTTACCAGACAATTTCTCTACTTCACGAATAATAGGCATGAAGAGGTCTGTTTCAAAGTTAGTCTTAGCCCCTTGGATAACGGCTACCAAACGCTCCAAACCTGCGCCCGTATCAATGTTCTTGTGTGGCAATTCCTTGTACTCGCTACGAGGAACAGCAGGGTCTGCGTTAAATTGTGACAAAACGATGTTCCAGATTTCGATATAGCGGTCGTTTTCAATATCTTCTGCAAGCAGACGAATACCGATATTTTCTGGGTCAAAGGCTTCCCCACGGTCAAAGAAAATCTCTGTGTCTGGTCCAGAAGGTCCCGCACCGATTTCCCAGAAGTTGTCCTCAATTGGAATCAAGTGGCTTGGATCCACTCCCACTTCAATCCAGCGGTTGTAAGAATCTTTATCGTCTGGATAGTAGGTCATGTACAGTTTTTCAGCTGGGAAGTCAAACCACTCAGGGCTTGTCAAAAGCTCATAGGCCCAAGTGATGACTTCGTCACGGAAGTAATCACCGATAGAGAAATTCCCCAACATTTCAAACATAGTATGGTGACGTGCTGTCTTCCCTACGTTTTCAATGTCATTAGTACGGATAGCCTTTTGCGCATTGGTGATACGTGGATTTTCAGGTTTGATAGTCCCGTCAAAATATTTCTTAAGGGTTGCTACCCCAGAGTTGATCCACAAAAGAGTTGGGTCGTTTACAGGAACCAAACTCACTGATGGTTCTACAGAGTGACCTTTGGTCGCCCAGAAATCAAGCCACATTTGGCGTACTTGTGCACTAGATAGTTGTTTCATATTTTCTCCTTATTTACTTCTTTAATGTGATTGGCTTTCCAGCATTTCCACATAGTCAATCGCGACACAGAGGGAAATGATTAGGTCTGCATAAGCATCCTCAAGAACCGTTACGGTATAGGTAGATGTCAGATGGAAGAGTTCTTTCCTGATTTCCGCAATCAACTGATCGCGTTCATCCAACAATTTGAAATTCAAATCCCAGATTATCAAACTCATACTTATCTCGCCAGAAGGTCAACTTCTTACGAATGACAAAACTCGATTCATCCTGAAGCTGAATCTCAAAACGAGGAAGTAGGATCCAAATCTCCTTACTAATCTCACTGACTTGATGATCAGCTGCGTCATAGATGGTAAAGGTTTTGGGAATCTTAAAAAATGATCCCTCCACCTTAGGCGATTTCTCCCCTGTCATCCTTGATAGCGAAGCGTTCGCCTCCAAGACGAAACTTTTGTTTGACAATAAATGTTTTCATCAACACCTCCAAAAATCAAAAAACAAGCTCATATCACGAAGGGCGAAAAACCGCGGTACCACCTTCATTCAATGAACTTGTCATTCTCTTATTCTTATGCAATTGTATAATTGAGTAGCATGACTTCCTAGCTTAGATGGCTCGCAGCACCGCCATTTCTCTGGACTAAGACAAGTGAAAATCAATTCTCAACTTTCTTATTATAACGTTTTTTTAAGTCTGCGTCAACTGGAAATGATAACCATTTAAATAACCAACTCCCTACATCTCCGATTACTTTTTCAGGATATATTTTTTCTTACTGCTATCACTCTTTTTATCCCAACTTTTATCCCAAGTTTTCGAATTGCTAAAAATAGCTACACAAATATTTGCAAATGTAAAGTTTCCTATCACCAAATATATAGACTCAGTTGTTAGATATTGTCGAGCCAAACCATCCTTTAGATAGAATAGTATAACAGTTTGCTGAACAGTCAAAAAGGTTGGCCAGAAACTTTTTTGAAAAAAGTAGACATTTTTATTATTTGTTACCGCTTTCTGTAAGGTTAAGCTTAGTATACTACTAGGCAAGAAAATAAGCAACTATCATAGAAAAACATACAGTTATAAAAATTGCCTTCTATTTTCAAAAAAACGAACCAGCGTGACTGATCCGTTTTCATACGTTCTACTTCCGATACATTTTAAACTGTAGGAAGAGGTCGCTATATTTTCCTGTCCATTTATGGTCAAATTTCTCATAAACTTCTAGGTGTTTCATGGTTTCAGCATCGGGATAGAAAGCCTTGTCTTCTTTCTTCTCCTCTGGGAGCAATTCCTTAGCTGGTAGGTTTGGTGTTGAATAGCCGACGTACTCCGCATTTTTAAGAGCATTTTCGGGTTTCAACATAAAGTTGATAAAGGCATAGGCGGCATCTTGGTTTTTCACGGTTTTGGGAATGACCATATTATCAAACCAGAGATTGCTGGCCTCTGTCGGTACCACATATCGTAGATTTTCATTTTTTTCTAGCATTTGGCTGGCTTCACCAGAGAAGGTCACGCCGATAGCAGCATTGTTCTGAATCATGTAACCCTTCATCTCGTCCGCCACAATAGCCTTGATATTTGGAGTCAATTTGTAGAGCTTGTCCACTGTCTCTTCCAACTGCTGTGGATTTTTAGAGTTGAGGCTGTAACCAAGCGAGTTAAGCCCGAGTCCCAAGACCTCACGCGCCCCATCAAAAAGCATGATAGAGTTCTTATACTCTGGCTTCCAAAGGTCATCCCAATGCTCAGGCGCCTCATCTACCATGGTTTCATTATAGACAATTCCCAAGGTTCCCCAGAAGTAAGGAATGGAGAATTTATTGCCTGGGTCAAAGGACTGGTTGAGGAACTCTGGTCCGATATTTTCAAGACCTTCAAGTTTTGAATAGTCAAGCGGTACCAAGAGGTCTTCGTCCTTCATCTTGTTAATCATGTACTCACTAGGGATGGCAATATCGTAGGTCGTTCCACCCTGCTTGATCTTGGTATACATGGCTTCGTTGGAATCAAAAGTCTCATACTGGACTTGGATACCTGTTTCTTCTGTGAATTGCTCCAAGAGTTCTGGATCGATGTAGTCACCCCAGTTGTAGATAACCAGTTTTTGACTATCTCGGCTATTGATTTTACTATCTAGATGAGTCGCAATTCCCCACAAGACCAGGATAATGGCTACAATTCCTGCTAAAAATGAATAGAGTTTTTTCATGCTTGCTCCTCCTTCTCACGTGAGATAAAGTAATATCCAACCACTAGGATAATACTAAAGAGAAAGACGAGGGCAGACAGGGCATTGATTTCTAGAGAAATCCCCTTACGAGCACGAGAGTAAATCTCAACTGAGAGGGTTGAAAAGCCATTTCCTGTGACAAAGAAGGTTACGGCAAAGTCATCTAGTGAGTAGGTGAAGGCCATGAAATAACCTGCAATGATAGACGGTGTCAGGTAAGGAAGCATGATTTCCTTAAACATCTGAAATTGACTGGCACCAAGGTCATAGGCCGCATGAATCATGTCTCCGTTCATTTCCTTGAGTCGAGGCAAGACCATCAAGACCACGATAGGAATGGAGAAGGCCACGTGACTAGAGAGAACGGTCAAAAAGCCAAGTGAAAACTTGAGTTGGGTAAAGAGAATCAAGAAGCTGGCACCAATCATAACGTCAGGCGCAACCATAAGGATATTATTGAGCGATAGAAAGGCTTCTTGGTATTTCTTACGAGACTGGTAGATGTAAATGGCACCCAAAGTCCCGATAATGGTCGCAATCAAGGCTGACAGAAAGGCCAAGAAAAAGGTCTGAGTCACAATCAACATGAGACGACCATCACCAAACATGGTTTTAAAATGGCTCAAGCTAAAGCCTGTAAAGCTGTTCATGTCGTTGCCTGCGTTAAAAGCATAACCAATCAGGTAAAAAATAGGCAGATAGAGGACAAGAAAGACCAGCCCCAGATAAAGGTTGGCAAATTTTTTCATCGTTCTCTCCTTTCCTTAGTCACCCACATAGTGATGAACATGGTCAGGATGAGAATCACACCGATAGTAGAACCCATACCGTAGTTGTCATTGGTCAGGAAGTTCTGCTCAATTGCTGTCCCAAGAGTGATAACGCGGTTTCCACCAATCAAACGGGTCAGCATGAAGAGACTCAAACTTGGGATAAAGACGGATTGAACTCCACTTCTCACCCCATTCATCGATAGAGGGAAGATGACATGGCGGAAGGTTTCCCACTTGGTCGCACCGAGGTCATAACTTGCATTGATGAGGTTGTTATCCATATCGTCCAAGACATTGAAAATCGGCAATATCATAAAGGGAAGCTCGATGTAGCTTGCGACAAAGATAAAGGAGAAATCGGTAAAGAGCAACTGCTGCGAACCGATTCCGATAAATTCCAAGAATTGGTTAATAGAGCCATTCTGACCAAAAATCCCAATAAAGGCATAGGCCTTGAGGAGCAGATTGATCCAGGTTGGCAAGATAATCAGCATGAGCCAGAGTTGACGGTGCTTGAGACGGGTCAAAAAGAGGGCTGTTGGATAGCTGATAAGCAAGGTCACAAAGGTCACAATTCCTGCATAGAGTACAGAGTTGAAGCTCATTTTGAGGTAGGTCAAGTTTTGTGACGCAAAGTAAGATTTATAATTTTCTAAACTGAATTGTCCTTCAATATTGAAAAAGGATTGACCGAAAATCAAGACCAAGGGTGCCAACACAAAGAGGGCAATCCAGAGCATGTAGGGTACTACAAAGAGTTTAGAGCTTGTTTTCTTCATCTCTTTCCTCCTCGATTGCATTGATCAGACCTGCTTCTTGCTCTTCGATTTCCACATATTCTTCGATACGAGCATCGAACTCTTCTTCGGTTTCGTTAAGACGCATGATGTGGATGTCTTCTGGTTCAAAGTCCAGACCGATTTCCTCACCCACGATGGCCTTACGAGTTGAGTGGATCATCCATTCATTTCCAAGTTCGTCATAGGCGATAATTTCATAGTGAACCCCACGGAAGAGCTGGGTATCGACCTTAACTTGGAGCTTGCCTTCTTCAGGAAGGGTAATACGCAAGTCCTCTGGACGAATCACAACCTCGACAGGTTCATTTGGTTTCATACCTCCATCGACCGCTTCGAAGCGTTTGCCGTTAAATTCAACCAAGTAGTCCTCAATCATGGTTCCTGGCAAGATATTTGACTCACCGATAAAGGTGGCAACAAAGTGGTTGATTGGCTCATCGTAGATGTCCACAGGTGTTCCAGACTGGACAATCTCGCCATCATTCATAACGAAAATCCAGTCACTCATGGCAAGGGCTTCTTCCTGATCGTGAGTAACAAAGACAAAGGTAATGCCCAATCGTTGTTGCAGTTCACGCAGTTCGTACTGCATATCTGTTCGCAATTTCAAGTCCAGCGCTGACAAGGGCTCGTCCAACAAAACCACACGGGGTTGGTTGATGATGGCACGGGCAATGGCCACACGCTGACGTTGTCCTCCAGAGAGTTTACGGATGGAACGTTTTTCATAACCTTCCAACTGAACCATCTTGAGAACTTCCGCTACGCGTTTCTCGATTTCTTTCTTGTCAATCTTGCGCAAGCGGAGCGGAAAGGCAACATTTTCAAACACATTCATATGTGGAAACAAGGCATAGGATTGGAAGACCGTATGGACGTCTCGCTTGTTGGTTGGGATGTCATTGATACGGACACCGTCTAGCATGATATCTCCTGTCGTCGCATCCAGTAAACCTGCAATAATGTTTAGGATAGTTGATTTCCCTGAACCAGATGCGCCTAGAAGGGTATAGAATTTTCCCTCTTCCAACTCAAAGTTGATGTCTTTGAGAACCTTGGTGTTGCTGTCTTCAAAAACTTTAGAGACGTTTTTGAATTCGATAATTGGTTTTTTCAATTGGCATAAATTCCTTCTTTTTCATAGATTAACAGATCAGGGCTCTGTCAGGCCGCCACTACCTCTTGCAGGGAGTAAAACCACCTGCATACATCTTCGTTACCGATAGGCTTTCAACCCCTTTCCATGACATAGCAGCAGCTTTTTAACTAAAGCTTCCTACTTGCTTTCACCCAAGATACGGACTTCTCTCTCAAGGGTAACACCTGAGTGCTCCTTGACTTTTTCAATAACAGATTGGATCAAGTCTTCATAGTCTTTCGCCGTTCCGTCCGCAACATTGATCATAAAACCTGCATGCTTTTCAGATACTTCAACACCGCCGATACGATAGCCTTTCAGACCAGCCTCTGAAATCAACTGACCTGCAAAATGCCCCACTGGACGCTTAAAGACTGAACCACAAGATGGGTATTCTAGAGGTTGTTTGAGTTCACGTAGGTGCGTCAAGCGATCCATCTCTTGCTTGATAACCTGATGATTCCCTGAAGAGAGGGCAAATTTAGCTGACAAAACAATGGACCCAGAATCTTGAACAGCTGAATGGCGGTAACCAAAAGCCAAATCCTTGGCAGACAGAGTCTCGATTTCTCCATCCTTAGTCAAGACCTTACAAGACTGCAAGATGTGGGCAATCTCGCCACCATAGGCACCAGCATTCATAAAGACAGCACCACCGACACTTCCAGGAATGCCACAAGCAAACTCAAAACCAGTCAAACTATGACGAAGCGCAATGCGTGTTGTCTCAATCAAGTTGGCTCCTGCTTCTGCTTCAATGGTATAACCATCAACGGAAACGTTATTAAGCTTGTCACACAAGATGACAAATCCACGAATTCCACCGTCACGAACGATAATATTGCTGGCATTCCCTAGCACCATCCAAGGAATATTCTCTTGATTGGCAAATTGAACGACACGCGCCATCTCATAGCGATTCCGTGGCAAAACCAGATAATCCGCTCGTCCCCCTACTTTTGTATAACTATAAGTATGCAATGGTTCTTTAAAACGGATATCAATCCCTTCTAAGATTTCAAGTATTTTTTCTTTTACTGACATGTAACTCTTCCTTTTTCAAAATTCATTCCATTATACCATTTTTAAGACCATTTGACGACCATAAAAAGACCTTGTTTGCTTTTTGCATAAAAAAAGAGGTTCCCCTCTTTTTCTTATGATTTTTTGCAAAAGATTGCCTTGGTTCCATAGGCAACCAAAACGAGCTCCAGTGCTAGGACAACTTCCACCAAGACTGGATTTGTCAACCAGCCAACTTGGACTAGAGATGGTGCCAGGTCAAAGAAGGCATGTAGGCCATAGGCCGCTAGGAGATAAGTCCATTTCTTCTGGCGAACAGCTTGGTAAACCCAAACTGTCAAAAGCAATTGGAATCCTAGAGCCAAAATCCGTTCAAAACCAAACAAATAAATCTGCCAAACAGAAAGTGACTTGATGGTTTTCAACATATTTTCAGACAGCAATTTCATAACCTGTGGATCCTGAGTTTGAACTGCTGAAAGCACCATGTAGAGATTGAGCAAACTGGCGATGCCTAGGAAAATCAATTCCAAGCCACCATGCCCCAGTCCATAGGCCAAGGCGTCTGCCTTTTCCAAACTTCTCTTTTTCTCCAACCATTTGAAGAAAACAAGACGAGCTGTTTCCTCAAAAAATGCTGCCATGGCTAGGCCATAGATGATATAGACAAGTGGATGGTCCTGCAAGAGGGCAATACTACCGTCCTTTTGAGGGTGCAAAATCAAGACATGCACCAGTTTTTCCAAAATCTGTGAAGAGACAAAGAAGGCAACAGCTCCCAAGCCCAAGACAGCTAGATTAATCTGGTATTTCTTTTTGGCATACCAAATGCTCCCTAGCAAGAAAGCCAGTAACAGCACCATGGTAATGATAATATGAATGGTCATTTTCTTCTCCTATTCTGCCTTTTCGATATCTTTTTTCATCTCATCAACATTGAACTTAGCAAACAAGTATTGACGATCTTGTACCGGAAAACGTTGGTCCAACTGGTCAACCGCTCCTACCTCAATAATGCCTTCCTTGATGACAAAGTCCATGACATGTCCACCAAAGGTCAAATCATCTGAGATGAAGTGGAGATGATAGCCTGCTACACTAACCCCATGGAAAATCTCTGGGGTCCAGAAACCAACGATGGTTCCTGCCACATTGTCGCGACTATACTCAGGCTGATGCGTTGCGACCTCAGCAAACTTGGTATCTGGTGTCGACTTGGGAATCATGCGCACATGCATATGCGAAAATTCCCCACGAATCTTGATCGAGCGGAAAAGATTTTCCCCATCATAATAAGACTCGATTCGTTCTTCCAATTCCTTGTCTGTCATCTCAAAGCGCTGTCGGAAAATGACCTCTGCCTGATGCGGTACCACTGCAGCGTAAGGAATAAGGGCATCTGGTGACACTTCCACAATTTCTGGTTGCTCTCCTGACCCCTTGGCCTGATAAGCCTTGCCATCCAAGACAATCAATTCTCCATCAATGGAATCCAAGGTTCCCAAACCAAGGTCACCATGCTCTAGCAATTCTCCTACTGTCATGGTCCCACCATAAAGGCCAGCCATCAAGGCTCCAAGGGTATTGTATTGAAATAATTTCACTGGTTCCTGCACGTTCTTATCCATTCTCTTTCTTGTCTGTTATACTCAATGAAAATCAAAGAGCAAACTAGAAAGCGAGCCGCAGGTTGCTCAAAGCACTGCTTTGAGATTGTAGATAAGACTGACGAAGTCAGTTACATATATCTACGGCAAGGCGAAGCTGACGTGGTTTGAAGAGATTTTCGAAGAGTATTATTCTATAAATGTTACTCCTAAGTATACCACATTTGCCCTTAGATGTGAACGAGAGAAACACTCTAGACATTGCCAAGAAGGAAAAAAAGGGTACAATGTAACAAAATCAAGGGAGGTCTGGAATGAAGAAACAAAGCAAGTACCAAGAGGTCGTTTCCTATCTAAAAAATGGCATCGAGTCTGGACGTTTTCCGACGGGAAGCCTGAGATTTTGACAGAAATAAAACTTGAACTAGCACAACAACCCCTAAGGAACGCACTTCCCTAGGGGCCGCTTTTTATTTAACTAAATCATTATTTATTTTTTACTCCTAGCAAACATAAATATTGTATTAATAATTGCAAAAACAAATGCAAACAAAAGGATTTTCCAAAGGATAAATTTTTGTAACACTAAATACGCATATACAAATCCAATCAAAAAGCTAATAATCCCATCTTTTATTAAAAAGTTTTTATCACGCATTATTCCATACCTCACTGAACTGTCCAAATAGCCAATTGAGCAGCAATGATATAAATATTTGTTTTAAGTCCATTAGCTTTAACAAATCTTAGTACCACTTTAGCTAATTCTGACCAAGCCTTTTTCTACGCATACTTAACAATTAGCGAAACATTGATCACAGCAAAAAATTCATCTCGTATTTTTCTCGCTATACATCCTCCCATCTCATCCCAAGGGACTCTGTCATAGGGATTATTAATATTAGTTTCTAATTCCTTTTCCGCAAGAGCAATATCTTTTTGAGAAAAGTTTTTATAAACATATTCAGTAAAATTTTTTCATTAACTTAATTTCTAAACATTTGTTCAAGAACATTGGCTACATCATCTATTCGTTTTTGTTCTTGGGTACTAATTTCAGAAACTTCCGTGGTAATTACATCATCAGCAAATACTCTAACAGAAGCTATAGAAGGAGACATAGTGGAAAATAGTGATAATACAACAAGAGATGTAGTTCCGTTTTTTTAATTTCATAAAAAACACTCCTTTCAAGTCACAAATGTATATTACTGATAAAATAACTTGACTTTCTGATTTAAACTCCTTTCTAACAAGTTATTAGTATACTTTTATTTTTCAATTCTATTATACCACAACAAGAAAGCGATTTTAAGCTTTTTTCCTAAAAACAAGTGCAAGTAATAAGAGGAAATTAGCATGAAAACTTTTTAAAACAAACCAATCCCAGATAAAAATACACATTTTGTTTTAAAGAGAAAAAAAGTTCCGAAAAACTGTCACATCCGCATTTGATTGCTCTTTGATTAAAAAAAGTGTTAAAGATGGGAGTATACCACATTTGCCCTTAGATGTGAACGAGAGAAACACTCTAGACATTGCCAAGAAGGGAAAAAAAAGGTACAATGTAACAAAATCAAGGGAGGTCTGGAATGAAGAAACAAAGCAAGTACCAAGAGGTCGTTTCCTATCTAAAAAATGGCATCGAGTCTGGACGTTTTCCGACGGGAAGCCG
>NZ_SPGF01000012.1:33853-44196 GCF_005844455.1 Streptococcus mitis
AAGAAACAAAGCAAGTACCAAGAGGTCGTTTCCTATCTAAAAAATGGCATCGAGTCTGGACGTTTTCCGACGGGAAGCCGCCTGCCTTCTATCCGCCAACTAACCCTTGACTTTCACTGTAGCAAGGACACCATCCAGCGAGCCCTGCTGGAATTACGACATGAACAATACCTCTATGCCAAGCCCCAGAGTGGCTACTATGTCTTAGAGCAAGGGCAACACCAGGACCTAGAAATTGAGGTTACCGACGAACACGCCAGCGCCTATGACGATTTCCGACTCTGTGTCAATGAAACCTTGATTGGTCGAGAAAACTACCTCTTCAACTACTATGACAACCAAGAAGGTTTAGAAGACCTAAGACAGTCCATTCACCAACTCCTCTTTGACCAAGCCCTCTACTGCAAGGCTGACCAACTGGTACTGACTTCTGGAACCCAACAAGCCCTTTTTATCCTCTCTCAAATTTCCTTCCCTAGCCAAGCCAAGGAAATCTTGGTGGAACAGCCGACCTACCATCGAATGAATCGCCTATTGATTGCTCAGGGATTGAACTATCAAACGATTGAACGAGGCATTGATGGGATTGATTTGGAGGAGCTGGAAGGCCATTTCAAGACAGGAAAGATCAAGTTTTTCTATACTATTCCTCGTTTTCACTATCCCCTAGGCCATTCCTATTCCGAGCAGGACAAACGAGCTATTCTTGACTTAGCTACCAAGTATGGTGTTTATATCGTAGAGGACGACTATCTGGGTGATTTGGACTCCAAGAAGGGCCAAACCTTCCACTATCTGGATACAGAGGAGCGGGTCGTTTACATCAAGTCCTTCTCAACCAGCCTCTTTCCAGCCCTGCGGATTACGGCGCTCATTCTTCCAAATGCTATCAAAGAAGCCTTTGTGGCCTACAAAAATATCCTAGACTACGACAGCAACCTCATCATGCAGAAGGCCCTGTCACTCTATATTGACAGTCAATTGTTTGAAAAAAACCGTTTAGCTCGCTTGGCCAATCAGGAAGCTTACCAAAAACAAATTGAGGAAAGGTTAGCTAAATTGACTTGTCCCCTTCCTCACTTTCCTCTTCACGATGGTTTATTACTAGATCTGCGACAGTATCCTAAAATTGCCAGTCTCAAACACAGCCAACTGGACTTGGACTTCTTTGAAAAGGCCTATTTGAGCGCCTGCCCTTATCAATTTGCCAAGGTATCCTTAGAAAATCTGGAAAATGTTTTAAACTATTTAAAAGCAGAATTGGAATGACTTCCAACTCTGCTTTTTTCTTATTCTTCAACTTCTGTTAGGCTTGCTGCTTTTTCAAGATAGCTTTGGTAAGTTCCTTCATCCTTGAGTTTTTGGATGACCTTGTCCACCACTTCTTTCAAATCAGCACTATTTTTTCTAAGGGCAACTGCATTGGCTTCGCCGTCCTTCATCTTCAAGCTGACAGTTGCGACAGCTAGGTCTGCATTTTTAGCAGCATAACTAAGAGCAACAGGCTCATCCATGTGAACAGCATCTACTTTTCCAGCCTGCAATTCATTGACAGCTTCACCCATATTGGTTAGGGAAGTCAATTGAGCTTTTGGCAATTGTTCCTTGACCATTGATTCTGGAACAGTTCCTTTTTGGGCTGCAATATTCGCACTTTCAAGGCTAGTTAAATCCTTGTATTTTTCTACATCAGCCTTACGAACCAAGAAACTAATCTTGTTTTCATAGTAAGGGATTGAAAAATCAAAGACTTCTTTTCTCTCGTCAGTAGCGCTAATTCCCGCAACTGCTAGGTCAGCCTTCCCAGTTTGAAGACTAGTCAAGACATTGTCAAAACTCATGCTTGAAATTTCCAACTTCACCCCAAGTTCATCAGCGATAGCTTGGGCCATGTCAATGTCCGCACCGACTACCTGATTTTTCCCATCAACCAAAGACTGAAATTCAAAAGGTGCATAGTCAGGACTGGTCGCCACAACCAATTTCCCTTTTTGCTTAATGGCCTCAACAGCTGACTGAGAACCATTAGAACCTGACTGGCAAGCTACCAAGAAGAAACTTGCAAGAAAACTACATAAAACAAATATCCATTTTTTTAATTTCATAAATAAACAACCTCTCTGTTAATTTTGTATAATTATAACGCTATCCAAGTTACTTGTCAAGTGCTTTTTGAATTTTTATCTTAAAAATATTTTTTTCATTCAAGAAAAGGAGCTATCGGTTGATTTCAAGCTCCTTTTTATACAGAATGAACCTATTTTATAGTTCAACAATCTTACCTGTTTCAAAGTAAACAACCCATTCACAGATATTTTTGGCATAGTCTCCAATACGTTCCAAGAAGGAAATGACCTGGAAGTAATCACGACCTGTAACGATGGCTTCAGGATGTTTCTTAATTTCCTCTGTAGCCAAATCACGAATGCTATCAAAGTAATGGTTGATTTTTTCGTCCATGGCTGCTACTTCATAGGCCTGGTCCACTGACGCATTGAGATAGAGATCTAGAGCCGCTTCGACGAAGTTTTTCACATCGCGTCCCATCTTTTTGATCTCTTCTTCAACTGCAGGAATGCGTTGTTCCCCCTTCATACGAATTGCTGCCTTGGCAATGGAAACAGCATGGTCACCCATACGTTCCAAGTCAGACACAGCCTTCAAGACGGTCAAAACAGTACGCAAGTCCTGAGAAACGGGTTGTTGAAGGGCAATCATTTCAAATGATTTCTTCTCCAATTTCACTTCGTATTCATTTACTTCTGCATCGTCTTCGATGACTTCCTTGGCCAAATCACGGTCATGCGTAACAAAGGCACGCACTGTACGATTGATTTGGGAAAGCACTTCTTGTCCCATAGCATAGAACTGGTTGTGCAATTTCTCCAAATCTTCTTCAAATTGAGATCGTAACATCATTCAACTCCTTATCCAAATTTTCCTGTAATATAATCTTCTGTTTCCTTGTTTTGTGGGTCTAGGAACATCTTCTTCGTATCGTTAAACTCAATCAAATCCCCATCTAGGAAAAATCCTGTTTTATCAGAGATACGAGACGCCTGTTGCATCGAACGCGTTACCAAAAGCATGGTGTATTTATCTTTCAGACCATACAAGGTTTCCTCAATCTTACCAGCCGAGATAGGATCCAAAGCTGAAGTTGGTTCATCCAAGAGAATAATCTTGGGACTGGTTGCCAAGACACGGGCAACACAGACACGTTGTTGTTGGCCACCTGAAAGCCCGATAGCTGAATCATGTAGGCGATCCTTGACCTCATCCCAGATGGAAGCTCGTTGCAAGGCTTTTTCCACTGCTTCATCCAAAACTTGCTTGTCCTTCACTCCATTGATACGTAGGCCGTAGACAACATTTTCATAGACAGACATAGGGAAAGGATTGGGCTGTTGGAAGACCATTCCAATTTCCTTACGCAATTCAACCGTATCGGTACGCGGACTGTAGATATTGTGACCATTATAAATCACTGTTCCAGTTGTTGTCACCTCTGGATTGAGATCTCCCATGCGGTTGATAGCCTTGAGAAGAGTTGACTTCCCTGATCCGGATGGACCAATCAAGGCTGTAATTTCCTTGGGTTGGAAAGAGAGGGAAACACTATTCAATGCCTTCTTTTGATTGTAGTAAACGGACAGGTCTGACACCTGTAAAATCGCTTCTGTCATACTGTTTCCTTTCTATCCAAAGTGTCCTGTTACGTAGTCATTGGTAGACTGTAGCTTGGCATTTTGGAAAATGTTGGATGTCTTATCATACTCGATCAAATCGCCCAAGTAGAAAAATCCTGTGTAGTCACTTGCACGCGCAGCCTGCTGCATACTGTGGGTCACGATGATGATGGTAAAGTCCTTCTTCAATTCCAACATCGTTTCTTCTAGCTGGGCAGTCGCAATCGGATCCAAGGCTGACGCTGGCTCATCCATCAATAGGATGTCTGGCTTGACAGAGATGGCGCGAGCGATACAGAGACGTTGTTGCTGACCACCAGAAAGCATCAAGGCTGATTTGTGGAGGTCGTCTTTGACCTGGTCCCAAAGGGCAGCCTGTCGGAGAGAGGTTTCGACAATTTCATCAAGTACTTTCTTGTCCTTAACTCCTGCACGTTCATGAGCAAAAGTGATATTGCGATAGATAGACTTGGCAAATGGATTTGGGCGTTGGAAGACCATCCCGATATGCTTACGCATCTCATAAACATTGATTTCTGGACGGTTGACGTCAATCCCTTGGTAGAGAATTTGACCTGTGACCTTGGCAATATCAATGGTATCATTCATCCGGTTGAGACTGCGAAGGTAGGTTGATTTTCCTGATCCAGATGGGCCAATTAAGGCTGTGATTTTATTTTTTTCAAATTGCATATCGATGCCCTTGATGGATTCATTTTTACCGTAGTAAACATGTAAATCCTTAGTAGAGAGGGCCACTTTTTCTTCAGGGAAGGTGATGATATGCTTTTCATCCCAGTTATATTTTGACATGGCTTCTCCTTTAGGCAGCGGTTAATTTCTTGTGTAAATAGCTTCCGAGTTTGCGCGCCCCAAAGTTAAAAATCAAGATAAAGATGAGGAGCACGGCGGCAGAACCTGCTGATACGATGGTACCATCTGGAATGGTTCCTTCACTGTTGACCTTCCAGATGTGGACAGCCAAGGTTTCTGCTTGACGGAAGATAGAGATTGGACTGGTAACACTGAGGATATTCCAGTTAGACCAGTCAAGGGCTGGAGCGGACTGTCCTGCTGTATAGATGAGAGCGGCAGCCTCACCAAAGATACGACCAGATGCCAAGACAACACCCGTTACGATACCTGGAAGAGCTTCTGGAATGACGACATGGACCACAGTCTCCCAACGAGAAATCCCAAGAGCCAGACCAGCCTCACGTTGTGTATGATGAACGTGTTTTAAACTGTCCTCAACATTTCGAGTCATCTGAGGAAGGTTAAATACTGTCAAGGCCAAGGCGCCTGAAATGATTGAAAATCCATACTCAAACTGAACTACAAAAATCAAGTAACCAAAGAGACCCACAACGACTGATGGTAGAGAAGACAAGATTTCAATACAGGTTCTGACAAAATTTGTCACAGGACCCTTTTTTGCATATTCAGCTAGGTAAATCCCAGCCCCCATAGACAGGGGAACAGAAATGATCAAGGTAATGACCAAAAGGAAGAAGGAATTATAAAGCTGAATTCCAATCCCTCCACCTGCTTGGTAAGAAGATGATTTGCCAGTCAAGAAAGGCCAAGAGATATGAGGCAAACCGCGAACCAAGATATAAAGAATCAAGGATGCCAAGATGGCCACAATAATTCCTGCAATCGAGTAGAGGACAGCTGTTGCAAGTTTATCTAATTTCTTAGCGTGCATAGTTTTTCTTTCCTCTTTCTTTCGTAATCAATTTAATCACACTATTGAAGACCAAACTCATCAAGAGCAAGACTAAGGCCAGTGACCAGAGAACGTTATTATCAACTGTTCCCATAACGGTATTTCCGATACCCATGGTCAAAACAGAGGTCAAGGTCGCAGCAGGTGTTGTTAGTGAAGTTGGGACAACAGCTGAATTTCCAACTACCATCTGAATGGCCAAGGCCTCACCAAAAGCACGCGCCATCCCAAAGACCACTGCTGTGAAAATCCCTGAACGCGCCGCCTTCAAGGTCACGCGCCAGATGGTTTGCCAACGAGTGGCTCCCATAGCCAGACTAGCTTCTCGATAGTGACGAGGCACCGCACGCAAACTGTCGGTTGTCATAAAGGTTACCGTCGGTAAAATCATGACAAAGAGAACGAAGATACCTGACAAAATCCCAAAACCAGTTCCGCCAAAGACACTGCGGACAAAGGGAACTACGACCTGCAAACCGATAAATCCATACACGACTGAAGGAATCCCAACCAGCAATTCAATGGCTGGTTGCAAGATTCTAGCACCTTTTGGTGAGACTTCAGTCATAAAGACTGCCGCACCAATGGCAAAAGGAGTTGCGATAAGGGCTGACAGGATTGTGACAATAAAGGATCCCAAAATCATAGGAAGGGCACCGAATTGTTTACCTGAAGGATTCCAAGTTTGGCCAAATAGGAAATCAAAGATATTGACCCCATTGACAAAGAAAGTCGACAAACCTTTTTGGGCTACAAAAATCAAAATCATAGCCACAATGACGACAATCAAAGACAGACAGGCAAAGGTCAAGCCTTTTCCTAGTTTCTCTAGACGAGAGTTCTTTGAGGGAGAAAGTAATTTTTTAGCTAATTCTTCTTGATTCATTAGTGACTCCCTTCTAGTGCTGTCACCGTTCCGACAGCATCTTTTTCAACCTTCATTTCCTTGACAGAAATATAGCCCATTCCCTTAACGATTCCGCTTTGCGCTTCATCTGAGAGGACAAAGTTGAGAAATTCTGCCACCAATTCATTAGGCTGACCTAGGGTGTACATGTGTTCATAAGACCACAAAGGCCAGTTATTGCTTGTAACATTTTCTGCAATCGGCTCATAGCCGTTCAACTTCATGCGTTTCACCGAGTCATCCACATAGGCAAAGGCTAGGTAAGAAATGGCTCCTGGTGTCTGGGAAACAATGTTTTTAACCATCCCATTTGAATCCTGTTCTTGACTCTGCACGGCAGATTGACCATCCATGACCACACTATCAAAGGTTGCACGCGAACCAGAACTTGCCGCACGGTTAATAATGGAAATGGCTAGGTCTTTCCCACCGACTTCTTTCCAGTTAGTTACTTGGCCTGTGAAGATGCTACGGAGTTGCTCAGTTGTCAGATTTTCAACGTCAACTTCCTTGTTCACAATCACCGCCAAGCCCGCTACCGCAACCTTGTGGTCCACTAGGGCTGAGGCATTGATACCGTCTTTTTCCTCGGCAAATACGTCTGAATTTCCTACATCAACAGCTCCAGACTGAACCTGAGACAGACCTGTACCAGATCCTCCACCTTGAACGTTGACTGTTTTTCCAACGTGCATAGAGCCAAATTCATCTGCTGCTGCTTCGACCAAAGGCTGAAGAGCCGTTGAGCCAACAGCTGTCATGGATTCTCCACGATCAATCCAGCTAGCACATCCCGCCAAAGAACCTGCCAGCAAAAGAGCCGCAAGGGATAGAGCAAGTTTTTTCCTTTTTTTCACTGTTTTTCTCCTTGAAAATAATGGTGAATGCTGTGAATTTTTTCAACTATTTATTTATGTTTTTCTTTTGAAAATTGGGAGCCAACTGAAGTTCTGAGCTTGGTTTTACTTGAAATTTACTCAGTTAGCTTTTCCACAAATTTTGACTTAAAATGAAAGACAATTTGAAAAAATCCATACTTCCACTATAACATAGACAAGCTACTTTGACTAGCATTTTCACTTGAATCTGAGGCCTTTTGGAAAATAATTTTTCAAAACATTTCCAGTCACCTTAGCAAAGCCCAAACCATTGCCCTGAACCAAAACTTGATACCAACCATTTGGCAGACTTTCTGCCAGCTGAACGGTTTCTCCAGCCGCATACTTTACAAACGCTTCTTGGTCAATTTCAACTGATTGCTTGACCTGACTCGGTTTCAAGGCTAGACCAAGAGCAAAACTGGGTTCAAAACGTTTCTTCTTAAAGGTACCCAGATGCAGGCCATTGCGAGCAATCTTGAGTTTCCCTAAATCTGGCAAAAGTTCTGGAAGGAGATAGAGTTGGTCCCCAAAAGTCTGCAAGATACCCGGTAGATTGATGTTTAGGTGTTTTTTGGCAAAATCATGCCACAATGCAACTTGTTCTCGGCTGAGGTTGCTCTTGCTTGCCTTAAATTTAGGAACTGGATTGTCACCCTTAAACTGTAGATGGGCTACAAACTGTCCTTCTCCCTTAAAATGATGAGGATACATCCGAGCCGTTTCTGGCAAGTCAATTCCAGCTACCATTCCATTAATATGCTCAACTGGCAGCAAGTCAAAATCATACTCTTCCAGTAGCCAATTAACAATCTCTTCGTTTTCCTCAGGTGCCCAGGTACAGGTCGAATAAACCAGACGACCACCTTCAGCTAACATGGTCACCGCTTCCTCCAGAATTTCTCTTTGCAAACTAGCACATTGACTCGGATAATCGAGGCTCCAATAATCCATAGCATCTGGTTGCTTACGAAACATCCCTTCACCAGAGCATGGGGCATCAAGGACAATGAGGTCAAAATAGCCTTTAAAGACCTTGGCCAAGCGATCGGCAGATTCATTGGTCACCACGACATTTGTCGCCCCAAATCTCTCCATGTTTTCTACTAAAATCTTAGCCCGTTTGCTTGAAATTTCATTGGAAACAAGGAGACCCTCCCCTGCTAGATAGGCTGCCAGCTGAGTTGATTTACCACCTGGAGCAGCTGCCAAATCCAAGACCTTCATTCCAGGACTGGGATGGGCTACCTGAGCAACCATCTGAGCAGCAGGTTCTTGCGAATAAACCAAACCAGTAGCATGCTCAGGCGATTTTCCTGAAACCTTCCCATAATGTCCCCAAGGGGTTTGAGGAATGGAATCAGGAAAGGAAACTGGCGTTTCTTTTAAAGGATTAACCCGAAAGGCCGAAACCGCTTCCTCCTCAAAAGAGGCAAGAAAATCTCTTGCCTCATCTCCTAGTATCTCTTCATATTTTTCAACAAATCCTTTTGGAAATTGCATCTAAGTTCTTTTCCTTTCGTAAATATAGGACTGAATTTCCTCCTGCATCTCAAGAGGGACCATCATGACCGGCTGTCTGGTTTGAAAATCAGGAGTTTTACCAGAAAGAGTCACAACCCGATAGCCCAGACTTTCCCCTAAAATACTAGCTGCGGCATAATCCCATGGTTGCAGATAGGTGACATAGGTCAACAAACGCCCTGACAAAATCTTGGCAAAACTAATGGCCGCACTTCCATAGACACGAACACCAAGAACCGCTCGGCTCAAATCAGCCAGCCCCCATTCATTGGTTTCCAGCATACCACTATTTCCTGCAATGAGAAAATCTCCAAGTGGTTTGGATTTAAAGTGAGCTAGGGGTTTATCATTTCGACAAACTGGAAACTTACCACCACCGTGATAACAATCCCCTTTGACCACATCATAAATCAGACCAAACTGCCCTTGACCATTTTCAAAATAAGCCATCATGACTGCAAAATCTTCCTGCTGGGTGACAAAATTATTGGTACCATCAATGGGATCAATGATCCACACCTTGCCCTCTTGCACCGAAGCACGCAAACAGCCCTCTTCAGCACAAATCTTATCCTCAGGATAACGGGACAAAATCTCACTAACCAAAAGCTCCTGAACTTCCTTGTCCAGTCTAGTCACCAAGTCTGTAGGGGAGGACTTGGTCGTAACCTGCAAATCTTCCTGCATGTGGTCAAGGATGTACTGGCCTGCTTTCTTAACAAGTTCTTTAGCAAATTCAAATTTACTTTTCAAGAGAAATCTTCCCTTCCCCTTTTTCCTTGGCAGCCTGAACTGCTCGGTAAAGCGAATAGCCACTAACCGTTTCAAATTCTCGTCCCAAACGTTTCTCTTCACTCTTGCTTGGCACGACCGCCTTGAATCCCTTATAGGAGTCCAGTAACTTTTTAGCCTCTACCTTGCCTTCATAGGCAGCTTCAACATCATTAAAAAAAGAAAGCACTGAAGCAAGTTCTTCAGTGCTCCACGACAAATCTAGTGGGTAACTATACTGTTTGTTCATTAACTAATACCAGCTCTCATTCTTGCTTCTTTTAGTTCTTGCTTACGGTAACTACGAGGGAGAAAAGCACGAATCTCATCTTCATTAAAACCGATCTGCATACGTTTGGCATCGATAATAATTGGGCGACGCAAAAGACTAGGGTACTGCTCAATTAAATGAAGCAATTCCGATACCGAAATACTTTCTACATCAATATCTAATTTTTGAAAAATTTTTGAACGAGTTGAAATGATGTCATCAGTACCATTTTCGGTCAAGGAAAGAATATGTTGCAATTCTTTTCTTGTTAAGGGACTGGTCATAATATTGTGCTCCTCAAATGGCACCTTATGTTTTTCTAACCAGGCCTTTGCCTTACGACATGAAGTACAGCTCGGTGATAGAAATAGTGTAATCATGCTTTTCTCTTCTTATCTATACTTTGCTACTTCTATTATACAAAAAAATAAAGCGCTTGACTAGAGATTTTTAGAAAAAAAGCCTATTTTTCAAGAAAAATAGACTGTTTGCGAACGATGAAAGTTCTATAATGAGGTTAGCCACCCAGCCCTCCTAAAAATTAGATGGTTCAACTGGTTTATAGCTAGTACTC
>NZ_SPGF01000013.1 GCF_005844455.1 Streptococcus mitis
TTTCAGATGAGGGGATTTTGTGCGCTCTTTTTTTCGATTCATTTTGGCTACAAAAGCGATGAAATCAAGCATTAGTATAGTAGATTGAATCTGGAATAGTACGTTATAACTGTTAAAATATTTCTAGAAATTAATTTTACTTTCCTAATCGATTTATTCACATCTTGTTTCAATCTACTATAAAACCAGCGGAACTTACCCTGACACGGATTTCCACTGGTTTTTACGATTTTTATCAGACTAACTTCCACTTGGATTAGCGGTGGAAGTTAGTCTGGGAATTTACCTAAAATCCAAAAACAGGTCCATAGAGAGTCAGTACGTGTTTGACATGTTCGTAGTGGAACTTGTCATAGTTGCGCCAAGCAGCACGAGCTTGATCGTTTAGTTTTAGGCTACCAAGTCCAATCAGAAGACTGGTACGTTGGTAAAATTTCTCAAGGTCGATTAAGATACTGTTGTCCAGCTTTTCTGCTTTTTTTAGTTCCTTAAGAGTAGTGTTCAGCAGCTCTTGCAGTCGAAGATCATCGGATGTTCCTTGTTTGCAACTTTGGTAGCTTTTATTTAACTCAGAAAGTAGTTGGTAAGCTTCGTTAATCAGTGCTTTGTCTTCCATATGAGCATCCTCCTTGCTATCATGTATTCTTTCCTATAGTATAGCACCAAAAAATATAGTGATAAATATATTAAAAACTCGAATGTTAATTACAAAGTTTGGTGGGCTGATTTGTAGGCTTTTCATGGTATAATCAAGAGAATAAATCTTTATGGAGGAAGTATGAAATTAAATATTCAAGAAATTCGTAAGCAGTCTGAAGGCTTGCATTTTGAACAAACGTTAGACCTAGCCGCAGACCTGCGTGCACGCAATAAAGAAATTTTAGATGTAAAAGATATCCTTGCAGTTGGGAAAGTACAGTACGAAGACCGTATGTATTTTTTAGATTATCAACTATCTTATACCATTGTTCTTGCTTCAAGTCGCAGTATGGAGCCAGTTGAGTTAGTTGAATCTTATCCAGTAACGGAAGTTTTCATGGAAGGAGCAACTAACCAACTAGATCAGGAAGTTTTAGACGATGATTTGGTCTTGCCTATCGAAAATGGAGAACTTGATCTTGCTGAGAGCGTGTCAGACAATATCCTATTAAACATTCCTATCAAGGTTTTGACGGCTGAAGAAGAGGCGGGTCAAGGATTTGTTTCAGGAAATGACTGGCAAATCATGACAGAAGAAGAATACCAGGCTCAACAAGCAGTTAAGAAAGAAGAAAACAGTCCTTTTGCTGGCTTACAGGGACTATTTGATGGAGACGAATAATGGTCTTGTCAAAAAAACGAGCACGAAAGGTGTTAGAAGAAATCATTGCTCTTTTTCCAGATGCCAAGCCCAGTCTTGATTTCACCAATCATTTTGAACTCTTGGTTGCGGTCATGTTGTCAGCTCAGACAACGGATGCAGCTGTAAATAAGGCCACACCAGGTCTCTTTGCTGCCTTTCCAACGCCACAAGCCATGTCTGTTGCAACAGAGAGTGAGATTGCTTCACACATTTCTCGCCTGGGACTGTATCGAAATAAGGCTAAATTCCTAAAAAAATGTGCCCAACAGTTACTAGATGATTTCGATGGTCAAGTCCCTCAAACACGTCAGGAATTAGAGAGTTTGGCAGGTGTTGGTCGCAAGACAGCCAATGTTGTCATGAGTGTAGGATTTGGGATTCCAGCCTTTGCAGTAGACACTCATGTGGAGCGTATTTGCAAACACCATGATATCGTCAAAAAATCAGCGACACCGCTTGAGGTGGAAAAGAGGGTTATGGATATCTTGCCGCCTGAGCAGTGGTTAGCAGCTCATCAGGCCATGATTTATTTTGGAAGAGCCATTTGCCATCCTAAAAATCCAGAGTGTGACCAGTACCCACAGTTATATGATTTTAGCAATTTATAAGATGGGGCCTCAAAAGTTTTTGCTTGATTTTAGGCCCGCTTTGTGCTATAGTAATTGATAACTAAATATTCCTTTAAACCTGTCCCGTGAGGCAGGCAAGGAGCGTGATAAAGTAGAAGGGCGAAGTCTATACTGTTTGCAGTAGGGCTCGCTTGGCTATACATTTCAAGTCTCCTTGTAGAAGGAGACTTTTCTTTTTGGAGGTTTGTCATGAAGACAAAAGAAGTTGTAGACGAATTAACCGTCAAACGAGCGATTACGCGTATTACTTATGAGATTATCGAACGTAACAAAGATTTGAATAAAATCGTCTTGGCTGGTATTAAAACTCGTGGTGTCTTTATCGCCCACCGAATCCAAGAACGTTTGGAGCAACTAGAGAATCTTTCAGTTCCAGTTGTGGAATTGGATACCAAACCTTTCCGTGATGATGTTAAAAGTGGAGAAGATACTTCTTTGATTTCTGTTGATGTAACAGGTCGTGAAGTTATCTTGGTGGATGATGTGCTTTATACAGGTCGCACTATCCGTGCTGCTATTGATAATATTGTAGGTCATGGTCGTCCTGCGCGCGTGAGTTTAGCAGTTTTAGTCGATCGTGGACATAGAGAATTGCCAATCCGTCCAGATTACGTTGGAAAAAATATCCCAACCAGTCGTTCTGAAGAAATCATCGTAGAGATGACAGAACTTGATGGCCAAGACAGAGTTCTGATTACTGAAGAAGCTTAGAAAGCTAAAGGAGTAGCCATGTCAGAAAATCAACAAGCATTGAACCATGTGGTGTCCATGGAAGACCTCACTGTCGATCAAGTCATGAAATTGATCAAGCGAGGAATTGAGTTTAAAAACGGAGCTCAGCTTCCTTATGAAGACCATCCGATTGTTTCCAATCTTTTCTTTGAGGATTCTACACGGACGCATAAGTCCTTTGAAGTGGCAGAGATTAAACTGGGGCTGGAACGACTTGACTTTGATGTGAAGACTAGTTCAGTTAATAAAGGGGAGACACTTTATGATACCATCCTGACTTTGTCTGCTTTAGGAGTTGACGTCTGTGTGATTCGCCACCCAGAGGTTGACTACTATAGAGAGTTGATTGCTAGTCCGACGATCACGACTTCCATCATCAATGGTGGAGATGGTTCAGGTCAACATCCTAGCCAGAGCTTACTTGATTTGATGACTATTTATGAGGAATTTGGTCACTTTGAGGGTCTCAAGGTTGCGATTGCAGGTGACTTGGACCACTCACGCGTTGCCAAATCTAATATGCAGATTTTGAAACGCTTGGGAGCTGAACTTTACTTTGCTGGACCTGAGGAATGGAGAAGTCAAGAGTTTGCAGACTATGGACAGTTTGTAACTATTGATGAAATCATTGATCAGGTGGATGTCATGATGTTTCTCCGTGTGCAACATGAACGCCATGATAGTGGAGCTGTCTTTTCAAAAGAAGACTACCATGCCCAACATGGCTTGACTCAAGAACGTTATGACCGTTTGAAAGAAACAGCAATCCTTATGCATCCAGCTCCAGTCAATCGTGATGTAGAAATCGCAGACCACTTGGTTGAAGCACCAAAATCACGGATTGTCCAACAAATGACCAATGGTGTCTTTATTCGAATGGCAATCTTAGAATCCGTACTGGCGAGTAGAAACGCCAACTAAAACACAAGACGTTAAAAGACGCCAGTGAGCGTCCACGAGAGGTGAAAATATGACAAAAAGACTTCTAGTATTAGAAGATGGCACAGTTTTTGAAGGCAAGGCCTTCGGAGCAGATATTGATGTAACTGGTGAAATTGTTTTTAATACAGGCATGACTGGTTACCAAGAATCCATTACAGACCAGTCTTATAATGGACAAATCTTGACCTTTACTTATCCTTTGGTGGGAAATTATGGAATTAACCGTGATGATTACGAATCTATCATTCCAACTTGTAAGGGAGTCGTTGTTTTTGAAGAAGCACGTAGAGCAAGCAACTGGCGCAACCAAATGACGCTAGATGAATTTTTGAAAGCCAAGAAAATACCTGGTATTTCAGGGATTGATACACGTGCTCTTACCAAGATTATTCGTAAGCATGGTACCATGCGTGCAACCTTGACCCATGTTGGGGACAGCATGGATCATGTGACTGACCAGCTCCAAGCAACAGTATTGCCGACAGACAATATTAAGCAGGTTTCTACTAAAACATCCTATCCAGCTCCAGGAGTTGGTTTGAGCGTGGTGCTAGTGGACTTTGGTCTCAAACACTCAATCTTACGTGAGCTTTCTAAGCGTAACTGTAACGTGACGGTTGTTCCTTATTCGACAACGGCAGAAGAAATTCTCCATCTCAATCCTGACGGAGTTATGTTGTCAAACGGTCCAGGTAACCCAGAAGATGTTCCACAAGCACTCGACATGATTCGTGGTGTGCAAGGAAAAATTCCAATCTTTGGTATCTGTATGGGGCATCAACTCTTTGCAATGGCAAACGGGGCTAAGACCTATAAGATGAAGTTTGGTCATCGTGGATTCAACCACGCAGTACGTGAAATTGCTACAGGACGTGTGGATTTTACAAGTCAAAACCATGGTTATGCAGTTAGCCGTGAGGATTTGCCAGAGCACTTGATCATTACCCATGAAGAAATCAATGACAAGTCAGTTGAAGGTGTACGTCACAGATACCAACCTGCTTTCTCTGTTCAATATCACCCAGATGCAGCCCCTGGTCCACATGACGCAAGCTACCTATTTGATGAGTTTATCGAGATGATGGAAGCTTTTAAACAATCAAACTAGGAACGAGTAAAAGCTCGTCGGAGAATTTATGTAACTGAACACGGACGGAAAGCTCGGAATTTAGAGAAACCAATTTGGATTGTCAATCCTTCCTTGGTTTCCTAAAATTCAATCGCTTTCTATTCGTCCTTTGTATCTTATTTAATGACAACCTGAGAGTTGCCAAATAGAAAGGCAGGTCGTTTCTTTTAGTCGCTATCAGGCGAACTAAAAACTCCCTGCACTAGATTTTTTACCGAAAAGTATCGTTTCGCTAAAAAATCGTCGGAGAATTTATTTAATGGCAATCCGAGAGTTGCCGAATAGAAAGGAGAAGATACATTGTTCGCGGAAGTGAACACGCCCTAAGAACTGTGTGAAAAAGATAAACATCGTCTTGACGCTGAAGGCGTCTGCACCGAGTTTCCTATTTTCACTGTGTTCTTTACGGGCTTTGTATCATAAACTATGCCTAAACGTACTGATATTCAAAAAATTATGGTGATTGGTTCTGGTCCGATTATTATTGGTCAGGCTGCTGAGTTTGACTACGCTGGGACCCAGGCTTGCTTGTCTTTGAAAGAGGAAGGTTATGAAGTTGTTTTGGTTAACTCAAACCCTGCAACTATCATGACGGACAAGGAGATTGCGGATAAGGTTTACATCGAACCGATTACACTTGAGTTTGTGACACGTATTCTTCGTAAGGAGCGCCCAGATGCCTTGCTTCCAACCCTTGGTGGTCAGACAGGGCTCAATATGGCCATGGAATTGTCTAAAAATGGTATCCTAGATGAGCTTGGAGTTGAGCTTCTGGGAACTAAATTATCTGCTATTGACCAAGCGGAGGACCGTGATCTCTTTAAACAATTGATGGAGGAGCTCAACCAACCAGTTCCTGAATCTGAAATTGTCAACACAGTCGAAGAAGCAGTTGCCTTTGCAGCAACAATTGGCTACCCAGTCATCGTCCGTCCAGCCTTTACCCTTGGTGGTACTGGTGGTGGTATGTGTGCCAATGAGGAAGAATTGCGTGAAATCGCTGAAAATGGGTTGAAATTGTCACCTGTTACCCAATGTTTGATTGAGCGTTCGATTGCTGGCTTCAAGGAAATCGAATACGAAGTGATGCGTGACTCAGCTGACAATGCCTTAGTTGTTTGTAACATGGAAAACTTTGACCCAGTTGGGATTCACACAGGGGATTCCATTGTATTTGCCCCTGCGCAAACCATGTCAGACTATGAAAACCAAATGCTACGTGACGCGAGCTTGAGCATCATTCGTGCCCTCAAGATTGAAGGTGGATGTAATGTTCAGCTGGCACTTGATCCACATAGCTTTAAGTATTATGTTATCGAAGTAAACCCTCGTGTATCGCGTTCGTCAGCCCTTGCCTCTAAGGCGACAGGATATCCGATTGCCAAGTTAGCTGCCAAGATTGCGGTTGGCTTGACCTTGGATGAGGTGATCAATCCAGTTACAGGTTCAACCTATGCCATGTTTGAGCCAGCCCTCGACTATGTGGTTGCCAAGATTCCACGTTTCCCATTTGATAAGTTTGAAAAGGGAGAACGTCGTCTTGGTACCCAAATGAAAGCGACTGGAGAAGTCATGGCGATTGGTCGTAACATCGAGGAATCTCTCCTTAAGGCTTGCCGCTCCCTTGAAATTGGGGTGCACCACAATGAAATGCCAGAACTTGCAGCAGTTTCTGATGATGCCTTGATTGAAAAAGTTGTCAAAGCCCAAGATGACCGTCTCTTCTATGTGTCAGAAGCCATTCGCCGTGGTTATACACCTGAAGAGATTGCTGAATTGACCAAGATTGATATCTTCTATCTTGATAAACTCTTGCACATCTTTGAAATTGAGCAGGAGTTGGGTGCCCATCCACAAGATCTTGAAGTTTTGAAAACTGCCAAACTTAATGGATTTTCAGACCGTAAGATTGCTGAACTCTGGGAAACGACAGCTGACCAAGTTCGTCAACTTCGTTTGGAAAATAAGATTGTCCCAGTCTACAAGATGGTTGATACCTGTGCGGCAGAGTTTGACTCTGAAACACCATATTTCTATTCAACCTATGGTTGGGAAAATGAGTCTATCAAGTCTGATAAGGAATCCGTTCTAGTTCTGGGTTCTGGTCCAATCCGTATCGGTCAAGGGGTTGAGTTTGACTACGCCACTGTTCACTCTGTTAAGGCTATTCAGGCGGCTGGCTACGAAGCTATCATCATGAACTCAAACCCAGAGACCGTTTCTACAGATTTCTCTGTATCTGACAAGCTCTACTTTGAACCATTGACATTCGAAGATGTTATGAACGTCATTGAGTTGGAGCAACCAAAGGGTGTTATCGTTCAGTTCGGTGGTCAAACAGCCATCAACCTTGCGGAGCCATTGGCAAAAGCAGGTGTGCCCATCCTTGGTACACAGGTTGCTGATCTAGACCGTGCCGAAGACCGTGACCTCTTTGAGCAAGCTCTTAAAGACTTAGATATTCCTCAGCCACCAGGACAAACGGCTACCAATGAAGAAGAAGCAGTGCTTGCAGCTCGCAAGATTGGTTTCCCAGTCCTCGTTCGCCCATCCTATGTCTTGGGTGGACGCGCCATGGAAATCGTTGAAAATGAGGAAGACCTTCGTTCTTACATGCGTACCGCTGTTAAGGCCAGTCCAGACCACCCAGTTCTTGTTGACTCTTACATCGTTGGGCAAGAGTGTGAAGTTGATGCCATTTCAGACGGAGAAAATGTCCTCATTCCTGGTATCATGGAGCATATCGAACGTGCAGGTGTCCACTCAGGTGACTCAATGGCCGTATACCCTCCACAAACCTTATCGCAAAAGGTGCAAGAAACAATCGCAGACTATACTAAACGCCTAGCAATCGGTCTTAACTGCCTTGGTATGATGAACATCCAGTTTGTCATCAAGGATGAAAAAGTCTATGTTATTGAGGTCAATCCACGTGCTAGCCGTACGGTTCCATTTCTTTCTAAAGTGACCAATATCCCTATGGCTCAAGTAGCAACCAAGCTCATTCTTGGTCAAAAACTTGAAGAACTTGGCTACCAAGATGGACTTTACCCTGAAAGCACCCGCGTTCATATTAAGGCACCTGTCTTCTCCTTCACCAAACTAGCTAAGGTAGACAGCTTACTTGGTCCTGAAATGAAGTCAACAGGTGAAGTTATGGGTTCTGATACGACTTTGGAAAAAGCTCTCTATAAAGCTTTTGAAGCTTCTTACTTACACTTGCCAACCTTTGGTAACGTTGTATTTACTATCGCTGATGATGCAAAAGAAGAAGCCTTGGATTTGGCTCGTCGTTTCCAAAATATTGGCTATGGAATCCTCGCGACAGAAGGGACAGCAACCTTCTTTGCCAGTCATGGACTCGAAGCTCAACCTGTTGGTAAGATTGGTGACGATGAACAGGATATCCCAAGCTATGTCCGTAAGGGAAAAATCCAAGCGATCATCAATACTGTCGGAACCAAACGAACTGCTGACGAAGATGGTGAGCAAATCCGTCGTTCAGCCATTGAACACGGTGTACCACTCTTTACAGCCCTAGACACGGCAGATGCCATGCTCAAGGTGCTAGAAAGCCGTAGTTTTGTCACAGAAGCGATCTAGTTGAGAAAGAATTTTCACAGTTTTAAAGCCAGCGTCAGAAAACGCTGGCTTTTACAATATTATAGTAGATTGAAATAAGATGTGAACAAATTGATTAGGAAAGTCAAATTAATGTATAGAAATATTTTAGCAACCATGGCGTACTATTGTAGATTCAATCTACTATAAAAGGTAAAAGTGCACTCATGATGTTTGACAAACACGCCAACCTCAAGTACAAGTTTGGGAATCAGCATTTCTGGGCGGAAGCTTATTATGTAAGCACAGTAGGGCTTAATGAAGCCACAATTAAGAAGTATATTCAAGATTAAAGAAATTATCCAGTGGATGATTTCTTCACGAGTATGAAAATTTGAAAACGAGTAAAGCATGATATAGCACTAGATAAATTGAGTGTAAAAGAATATGAGGATCCCTTTAGGGATAGTGGTAAGTAATACTAAAGCCTCTTTAAGAGGCAAGTGACGAGTCAAGAGCAATAAGGCTTGAACAACGTGAAAGCCAGCGTCTTTAGGCGCTGGCTGGTAATTTAGGCTTATAGCCCTGGTTCAAACCACCCGTTAGACGGGTGGTCATGATTGGTGTTGCTTATTTCAACTATCATGCTTTCCTTGAGAATCATTCTAAAATGTGATATAATAAGAATGGATTAGGAATAGAAAACTATTTTCATCATTTTTTCAAAAAATCCATTAAAAAAAGTAAATACAGATTAGAAAGTGTAAAATTCCTATGTCTTCTTATAAAAAAGTCTCTCTTTCTGAGATCAATCAATCTATTGAGACTCCAAATAACAATCATTTTTGGAAAAATCTAAAAGCATTTTTAGGACCTGGCGCTCTTGTAGCAGTTGGTTATATGGATCCTGGGAACTGGATTACCAGTGTAGTTGGTGGCGCTTCTTACAAGTATAGTCTCTTATTTGTTATTTTGATTTCCTCCATCATTGCCATGCAGCTACAACAGATGGCTGGAAAGCTCGGTATCGTAACTAAGATGGACCTAGCACAGGCAACTGCACATCATGCTCCCAAATGGCTTCGCTATAGTCTGTGGGTGATTTTAGAATTAGCTTTAATGGCGACAGACTTGGCTGAAGTTTTAGGGTCAGCGATTGCCTTAAATCTTTTGTTTAAAATACCGATTATGGTCGCTATCCTCTTAACCGTTTTAGATGTATTTCTTTTGCTTTTGTTGATGAAGTTTGGATTCAAGAAGATTGAAGCTATTGTTACGACTCTTATCTTAACTATATTAGGTATTTTTTCTTATCTGGTTGCTTTATCCAATCCAAGTGTTCAGGGAATCTTTGGTGGTTATTTACCGACTTCGACTTTATTTGAAAGTCCCCTGCCGGGACATGAGAGTCAATTGACCTTGGCTTTAGGGATTGTAGGAGCGACAGTCATGCCCCATAACCTCTATCTTCATTCATCCCTATCGCAAACAAGGAAAATCAATCACAAAGATAAGAAGGACGTCCGAAAAGCAGTGCGCTTTATGACCTGGGATTCAAATCTTCAGTTGTCCTTAGCCTTTATTGTCAATTCCTTGCTTCTTATTTTAGGTGCTTCTCTCTTTTTTGGTCATGCATCTGAAATTTCGGCATTCTCCCAAATGTACAATGCTTTACAGGATTCGACAATAGCAGGAGTGATAGCCAGCTCAACTCTGTCAACTTTATTTGCTCTAGCCCTCTTAGCAAGTGGTCAAAATTCGACCATTACAGGCACTTTGACAGGACAGATTGTCATGGAAGGTTTCTTACATCTAAGATTGCCTCAGTGGCTTATCCGTATCGGTACACGGATTTTTGCCTTGCTCCCTGTGATTATAGTTGCCGTCTTATTTGGACATCAAGAAAAAACCTTGGATCAGTTATTGGTCTATTCGCAGGTCTTTCTTTCAATCGCTCTTCCGTTTTCAATTTTCCCCTTGATTTATCTGACCTCTAAGAAGTCACTGATGGGAGAATTCACCAATGCCAAGTGGAACACAATCCTAGGTTACGCAGTTTCAATCATCTTGACCATTCTCAATATCAAACTTCTTTTTGATATTTTTTAAACTTGTTCAAATTAGGTCTTAAGTATTAGCTTGAAGCTTGATAAAGAGAAAGTAGTAGTGGTTGGTTCATGAAAGGAAGTAAAAAAAGAGGTTGGGGAAAAAACTCTCAGTAATAAATGAAATAAATCTTCCTACAATAAAACGCATAGTATCAAGTTTTCAATACCTGATATTATGCGTTTTTTGATTTTAAAGACTTTTTCCCAGCCTCGTTTATAGTGGATTGAAGTTGGAATAACACGCTTTGATTTCTAAAAAATGTTAGAAATTAATTTTAATTTCATAATTCATTTGTTCAGATTTTATTTCACTATAACTATTAATTTTTCCTCAAAAATGATTCTAAATTGGGAAAAATTTAGAATGTCAATCACTCATTTTTGTTGCAGGATACTTCCTTTTGTAAAAATGGTACACTTCAGGTTAAAAAAACGACATTTCAGATTTTCTGTTCCAGAAATAGCTATCACTATGATATAATTATTTTATGATTATTACTATTCCTATAAAAAACCAAAAAGATATTGGCACACCATCTGATTCAGTCGTTGTTCTCGGCTATTTTGATGGTATACACAAGGGGCATCAAGAATTATTTCGTGTTGCCAATAAGGCTGCGAGAAAGGATTTATTGCCTATCGTCGTTATGACCTTTAATGAATCTCCAAAAATCGCTTTAGAGCCTTATAATCCTGATTTGTTTTTACATATTTTGAATCCTGCTGAACGTGAAAGAAAATTAAAACGAGAAGGTGTAGAAGAATTATATCTCCTTGATTTTAGTAGTCAATTCGCTAGTCTTACGGCAGAAGAATTTTTTGCAACTTATATCAAGGCTATGAATGCTAAAATTATTGTTGCAGGTTTTGATTATACATTTGGTTCTGACCAAAAAACGGCAGAAGACTTAAAGGATTACTTTGATGGAGAAGTCATTATCGTTCCACCTGTAGAAGATGAGAAAGGAAAGATTAGTTCAACTCGTATCCGTCAAGCTATTTTAGATGGAAATGTGAAAGAAGCAGGAGAACTTTTGGGGGCACCGCTTCCATCAAGAGGTATGGTGGTTCATGGCAATGCTCGTGGTCGTACGATTGGTTATCCAACAGCTAATTTGGTGCTTTTAGATCGTACTTATATGCCAGCAGATGGCGTTTATGTCGTTGATGTTGAGATTCAAAGACAGAAGTATCGTGCTATGGCTAGTGTTGGGAAAAATGTGACCTTTGATGGAGAAGAAGCCCGTTTTGAAGTCAATATTTTTGATTTTAATCAAGATATTTATGGGGAAACCGTCATGGTTTATTGGCTTGACCGCATTCGAGACATGACCAAATTTGACTCAGTTGAGCAATTAGTGGATCAGTTAAAGGCAGATGAAGAAGTAGCTCGGAATTGGTCTTAAGAGTTTGGATAATTAAAAAAGAGGTTGTTTGTAACCCAAAAGGTAGATGAATTAGTCTAACTTTTGAGGTCACTACACTACCTCTTTTATTCTTTTTCAAAGGTGAAGCCTTCTCCGAGGATTTCATGAGCTTCTGTAATAGTTATAAAAGCTTGAGGATCGATTCGATGAATCATTTCCTTCATTTTCACAATCTCATTTCTTCCGACAATACAGTAGATAATCTTCAAATCTTTTTGACTATAGTAGCCTTGACCTGAGATGAAAGTAACTCCTCTCCCAAGGTCATCATTAATCGCTTTAGCAAGTTGGTCGGGACGTTTTGTGATAATCATAAATCCTTTACCTGCGTAGCCGCCTTCGCCAATCAAATCGATGACACGAGAAACGATAAAATCAAATAAGAGCGTGTAGGAAACCAATCTCAAGTCCTTAAAGATTAGGAGAATAAGCATGAGAATACAAAAATCTAAGATAAAGAGCAGTTTCCCCATGGATATATGAGTGTATTTATTGAGAATACGAGCTAGAATATCAGTTCCGCCAGTTGTACCTCCAGCATTAAAGATAATTCCGAGGCCAATTCCCAATAGAATTCCCGCTATAAGAGCTGTGATTAGTAAATCACCTTGAAGATCAATATGAAGGGGAACACGCTCAAAAAAAGCCAACCAGGCGGACAAAGCTAAGGTTCCAAGCAAACTAGAATAGAGAGATTTTGCTCCAAATATTTTCCAAGCTAGGATGAAAAGGGGAATATTAATCAGCAGGTTCATGAGTGAAACAGGGATTTTAAAAAGATAAAAGGTGATGAGGGTAATACCTGTCGCCCCTCCTTCAAAGAGATGATGGGGAACTACAAAATAAGTCAGTCCAAAAGCATAAATAGCAGCACCTAGTAAAATGGTAAAAATGGGGTAAATTTTTTTAATCATAGGACACCTCTTTTCTTATAAGTTGATTATATCAAATTTTTACGGAAAATTTGATTGACTCCATTAGGATTTTTAATCTTTTTTTGATATAATTAGAAGTGAGAAAAACAATCTGAATCCTAAAATAGAAAGATTGATACTATGACAAAAATTAAGATTGTAACCGATTCATCTGTTACTATTGAACCAGAACTCGTAAAACAATTAGATATTACAATTGTTCCATTATCTGTAATGATTGATAATGTTGTTTATTCTGATGCTGATTTGAAAGAAGAAGGTAAATTTCTTCAGTTGATGCAAGCAAGTAAGAACCTTCCTAAGACAAGTCAACCGCCTGTAGGTGTCTTCGCTGAAGTTTTTGAAGACCTATGCAAGGATGGTAGCCAGATTCTTGCTATTCATATGTCCCATGCTCTTTCTGGTACTGTAGAAGCAGCGCGCCAAGGTGCCAGTCTATCTACTGCCGACGTGACAGTTATTGATAGCTCCTTCACTGACCAAGCCTTGAAATTCCAAGTTGTTGAGGCTGCGAAATTAGCACAAGAAGGCAAAGATATGGAGACGATTTTAGCTCATGTAGAAGATGTAAAAAAACATACGGAGCTCTATATTGGTGTTTCTACTCTAGAAAATCTAGTAAAAGGTGGACGAATTGGCCGTGTAACTGGATTGTTGAGCTCACTTCTCAATATCCGTGTTGTCATGCAAATGAAAGACCATGAATTGCAGCCAATGGTTAAAGGTCGCGGTGCTAAAACCTTTAAAAAATGGTTGGATGAGTTGATAATATCGCTCTCTGAACGTGCTGTAGCAGAGATTGGAATTTCATATTCAGGTAGTGATGACTTGGCGAGAGAAATGAAAGAAAGTTTACAAGTCTATGTTGAAAAACCAATTTCTGTTTTAGAAACCGGTTCTATTATTCAGACTCATACAGGCGAGAATGCGTGGGCTATTTTGGTACGTTACCATTCCTAAAAAAATAAAGAAAATGCGAATAAACAGCGTTTTTAACTTGACCTATAAGGGATTTTAGGATATGATTATATTTGTTAATTAGAAATTAATTTGGAGGAATCATTAACATGGCAAACAAACAAGATTTGATCGCTAAAGTAGCAGAAGCTACAGAATTGACTAAGAAAGACTCAGCAGCAGCAGTTGAAGCTGTATTCGCAGCAGTAGCTGATTACCTTGCAGCTGGTGAAAAAGTTCAATTGATCGGTTTTGGTAACTTTGAAGTTCGTGAGCGTGCTGCACGTAAAGGTCGCAACCCACAAACTGGTAAAGAAATCACAATTGCAGCTTCTAAAGTTCCAGCATTCAAAGCTGGTAAAGCTCTTAAAGACGCTGTTAAATAATCAGCCTTTGAAAAGCCTATCATATCAAGCATTTGAGCTTGTGTGATAGGCTTTTTTGTTGCTTTGGGGCAAACACTATTTTTTTTCACTTGTTTTAGGATGATGTCAACCAGCATTTTCGTTATTTTCTAATAGTGCTGAGTTTTTATACTCTTCTAAAATCTTTTTAAACCACGTTAGCTTCACCTTGCCGTACTCAAGTACAGCTGCGGCTAGCTTCCTAGTTTGCTCTTTGATTTTCATTGAGTATAAGTAGATAGAAAAGTTATATACTATCTATTGAAAATATTATAAATCAGATACAAAGACAGGTGAAATCTTCTGTGTTATACTAGAGATATGTTAGATTTGAAAGAATACGGTATCGTCATGTGGCCTGAGGAGAAGATCATTTCTTTCCGTGAGAAACTTCTCGTTTGGTATGATGAAAATAAACGAGATTTACCCTGGCGTAGAAGTAAAAATCCTTATCATATCTGGGTATCTGAAATCATGCTCCAGCAGACCAGAGTGGATACAGTTATTCCATATTATGAACGATTCTTGGATTGGTTTCCAACAGTGGAAAGTTTGGCAACGGCTCCTGAAGAGCGTTTATTGAAGGCTTGGGAAGGTTTGGGTTATTATTCTCGAGTACGCAATATGCAGGCTGCAGCCCAGCAGATTATGACTGACTTTGGTGGTCAATTTCCAAATACCTATGAAGGAATTTCCAGTTTGAAAGGGATTGGCCCTTACACTGCAGGAGCGATTTCCAGTATTGCTTTTAACTTGCCTGAGCCAGCTGTAGATGGTAATGTTATGCGTGTTTTGGCCCGTCTGTTCGAAGTCAACCATGATATTGGGATTCCAAGTAATCGCAAAATTTTTCAGGCGATGATGGAAATCTTGATTGATCCGGATCGTCCTGGCGACTTTAACCAAGCTTTGATGGACTTAGGCTCAGATATTGAGGCTCCTGTAAATCCTAGGCCAGAAGAGAGTCCAGTGAAGGACTTTAGTGCGGCATATCACAATGGAAGCATGGACCGTTATCCAATTAAGGCTCCAAAGAAAAAGCCAGTTCCCATTTATCTAAAAGCACTAGTTGTGAAAAATGCTCAGGGGCAATTTTTACTTGAAAAAAATGAAAGTGAAAAGTTGTTAGCTGGATTTTGGCATTTTCCCTTGATAGAAGTAGATGAGTTTTTGCAAGAGGAGCAGTTTGACCTCTTTCATCAGGTTGCAGAAGAAAGTGTGAATTTTGGACCCAGTCCAGAAGAGAGTTTCCAGCAGGACTATGACCTAGATGTTGATTGGCTTGATGTTTATTTTGAGACTGTCAAGCATGTCTTTAGCCATCGTAAATGGCATGTTCAAATTGTAGCAGGTCAGGTGACTGATTTCCATGATTTTTCAGATAGGGAGGTTCGCTGGCTTTCACCAGAAGAGTTCCAGAATTACCCACTTGCCAAACCCCAACAAAAAATCTGGCAGGCTTATGCACAAGACAACTTAGACAAGAGCAAAGACTAGCTATTGTGTCTTCTTGTCATTTTTTTGGTATAATAGTAGAGAAAAAGGTGAACAAATGAAAAAAATATTAATTGTAGATGATGAAAAACCAATCTTGGATATTATCAAGTTTAATATGACCAAGGAAGGTTACGAGGTTGTAACTGCTTTTAATGGCCGTGAAGCGCTAGAACAATTTGAAGCAGAGCAGCCAGATATTATTATTCTGGATTTGATGCTTCCAGAAATTGATGGTTTAGAAGTTGCTAAGACTATTCGCAAGACCAGTAGTGTACCTATTATCATGCTGTCAGCTAAAGACAGCGAATTTGATAAGGTCATTGGTTTAGAGCTTGGGGCGGATGACTATGTGACCAAACCCTTCTCAAATCGTGAGTTGCAGGCGCGTGTCAAAGCTCTTCTCCGTCGTACAGATTTGACTTCTGTAGATAATCAGGAGTCTGATGAAAAGAAAACTCAGCCTTTACAAATTGGGGACTTGGAGATTGTGCCAGATGCTTATGTAGCTAAGAAATACGGTGAAGAACTAGACTTAACTCACCGTGAATTTGAGCTTTTGTACCACTTGGCGTCTCATATTGGTCAAGTGATTACGCGTGAACACTTGCTTGAAACTGTCTGGGGTTATGATTATTTTGGAGATGTTCGAACAGTTGATGTAACTATCAGACGTTTGCGTGAGAAGATTGAAGACACACCAAGTCGTCCGGAGTATATCCTAACACGTCGCGGTGTTGGTTATTATATGAGAAATAATGATTAAACTAATTAAAGACACAGTTTTAACCAGTGATTTTATCTTTATCCTCATTCTACTTGGCTTTATTTTAGTCGTGACCTTGATCTTGCTAGAAAATCGTCGGGATAATATTCGGTTGAAGCAAATCAATCAAAAGGTAAAAGACTTGATTGCAGGAGATTATTCTCAGGTATTGGATATGCAGGGAAGCTCTGAAATCACTAATATTACCAATAATCTCAATGATTTATCAGAAGTAATTCGGTTGACTCAAGAAAATCTGGAACAAGAGAGTAAAAGATTACACAGTATCCTCTCTTACATGACGGATGGAGTCCTTGCGACCAATCGTCGTGGGAAGATTACCATGATTAATGACATGGCTAAGAAACAGTTAGGTGTTCAGAAAGAAGATGTTCTCAACAAAAGTATTCTAGAATTGCTTAAGATTGAAGATGAGTATGAACTTCGTGATTTGATTACCCAAATTCCTGAGCTCATCATTGATTCCCAGGATGCTAACGGTGAGTATCTGAGCCTTCGTGTTCGCTTTGCTTTGATTCGTCGAGAGTCTGGCTTTATTTCGGGTCTGGTTGCTGTTTTGCATGATACGACTGAGCAGGAGAAGGAAGAACGCGAGCGGAGACTCTTTGTTTCCAATGTTAGCCATGAGTTACGGACACCCTTAACCAGTGTTAAATCTTATCTTGAAGCTTTGGATGAGGGAGCTTTGTGTGAAACCGTAGCACCAGACTTTATTAAGGTATCTCTAGACGAAACCAATCGTATGATGCGCATGGTAACTGACCTCCTTCATCTCTCTCGGATTGACAATGCGACCAGTCATCTGGATGTGGAACTGATTAACTTTACTGCCTTTATTACTTTTATCCTCAACCGTTTTGATCAGATAAGAGGGCAGGATGAAGAGAAGAAATACGAACTGGTGAGAGATTACCCAATTACCTCAGTCTGGATAGAGATAGATACAGATAAGATGACACAGGTGATTGATAATATTCTTAACAATGCCATTAAGTATTCTCCAGATGGTGGGAAAATTACAGTGACCATGAAAACAACTGATGATCAGATGATTTTATCCATCTCAGACCAAGGTTTGGGTATTCCTAAGCAGGATTTACCACGCATCTTTGACCGTTTTTATCGTGTGGATCGTGCTAGAAGTCGTGCCCAGGGTGGGACAGGTCTGGGACTGTCTATTGCCAAAGAAATTATCAAACAACATAATGGCTTTATTTGGGCCAAGAGTGAATACGGTAAGGGATCAACTTTCACAATTGTGCTCCCTTATGATAAGGATGCAGTGAAAGAAGAAGTATGGGAGGATGAAGTAGAAGACTAGAATGAGTGAAACAGGCTTTAAATACAGTATTTTAGCGTCGGGTTCCAGTGGAAATTCCTTTTATCTGGAAACACCAAAAAAGAAGCTTTTAGTGGATGCAGGCTTGTCTGGTAAAAAGATTACTAGCCTACTTGCTGAAATTAATCGCAAACCAGAAGACTTGGACGCCATCTTGATTACCCATGAGCATTCAGATCATATCCACGGTGTGGGAGTTTTGGCTCGCAAGTATGGTATGGATCTTTATGCCAATGAAAAAACTTGGCAAGCTATGGAAAATAGTAAGTATCTTGGCAAGGTGGATTCTTCTCAGAAGCATATCTTTGAAATGGGCAAAACCAAAACTTTTGGAGATATCGACATCGAGAGTTTTGGTGTAAGCCATGATGCAGTCGCACCGCAGTTCTATCGCTTTATGAAAGATGATAAAAGTTTTGTCCTTTTGACAGATACAGGTTATGTCAGTGACCGTATGGCAGGAATTGTCGAAAATGCGGATGGCTATCTTATCGAGTCCAACCACGATGTAGAGATTTTGCGAGCAGGTTCTTACGCTTGGCGGCTCAAACAACGAATCCTATCGGATCTCGGTCACCTTTCTAATGAAGATGGTGCTGAAGCTATGATTCGGACGCTAGGAAATCGCACTAAGAAAATCTATCTTGGTCACTTGTCCAAGGAGAACAATATCAAGGAGCTAGCTCACATGACCATGGTCAACCAGCTAGCACAAGCTGATCTGGGAGTTGGAGTAGACTTTAAGGTTTATGATACTTCACCAGATACCGCAACACCATTGACAGATATATAAAAGAGGCTGGAAAAAGTCTTTAAAATTAAAGGCTCTTTGTCAACTGTAGTGGGTTGAAGTCAGCTAAGATCGAGAAAGGATAAATTTCGTCCTTTCTTTTTCTATTCAGGGAGCTTAAAGGGCTATCATCGGACAAAATAAGAAAGTCATGATATAATATAAAGTAGATTTCTATGTAATTAAACAAGAACTGTTTGAACATCATTCATTTTATGTTCAAACGATAGTAAAATAAAATAGGGTCTCTAAACCCTTGCTACGAAAGGGAAAAAGCTCAATGGCAACTATTCAATGGTTTCCTGGACACATGTCTAAAGCGCGTCGACAGGTTCAGGAAAATTTAAAATTTGTTGATTTTGTGACGATTTTGGTGGATGCACGCTTACCTCTATCTAGTCAAAATCCTATGTTGACCAAGATTGTTGGTGGCAAACCAAAACTCTTGATTTTAAACAAGGCAGACTTGGCCGATCCAGCAATAACCAAAGAATGGCGTCAGTATTTTGAATCACAAGGAATCCAGACTCTGGCTATTAACTCCAAAGAGCAAGTAACTGTAAAAATTGTAACAGATGCAGCCAAAAAGCTCATGGCTGATAAGATTGCTCGTCAGAAAGAACGTGGGATTCAGATTGAAACCTTGCGTACTATGATTATTGGGATTCCAAACGCTGGTAAATCTACTCTCATGAACCGTTTGGCTGGTAAAAAAATTGCCGTTGTCGGCAATAAACCAGGTGTTACCAAGGGGCAACAATGGCTCAAAACCAATAAAGACCTGGAAATCTTGGATACACCGGGGATTCTCTGGCCTAAGTTTGAGGATGAAACTGTTGCACTGAAACTAGCCTTGACTGGAGCTATCAAAGACCAGTTGCTTCCTATGGATGAGGTGACCATTTTTGGTCTCAATTATTTTAAAAAACATTATCCAGATAAGCTAGCTGAACGTTTTAAACAAATGAAGATAGAAGAAGAAGCGCCAGTTATTATTATGGATATGACACGTGCCCTCGGTTTCCGAGACGACTATGACCGTTTTTACAGTCTCTTCGTGAAGGAAGTCCGTGATGGCAAACTCGGTAACTATACCTTAGATACATTAGAAGACCTCGATGGCGACGATTAAAGAAATCAAAGAACTCCTTGCAACAGTCAAGGATTTAGAAAGCCCTGTTTTTTTAGAACTCGAAAAGGATACTCGCTCTGGAGTTCAAAAGGAAATCAGCAAGCGTAAGAAAGCCATCCAAGCTGAATTAGATGAAAATTTGCGCTTGGAATCTATGCTTTCCTATGAAAAAGAACTTTATAAGCAAGGATTGGCCTTAATAGCAGGTGTTGATGAGGTCGGCCGTGGTCCTCTGGCTGGACCTGTAGTCGCTGCAGCCGTTATTTTACCTAAAAATTGTAAGATTAAAAATCTCAACGACAGTAAGAAAATTCCTAAAAAGAAACATCTGGAAATTTTCCAAGCCGTTCAAAACCAAGCCCTGTCAATCGGCATTGGTATCATGGATAATCAGGTCATTGACCAAGTCAATATCTATGAAGCAACCAAACTAGCCATGCGGGAAGCAATCTCCCAGCTCAGTCTTCAACCTGAGCACCTTTTGATAGATGCCATGAAACTGGATTTGCCCATTTCACAAACTTCCATCATCAAAGGTGATGCTAATTCCCTTTCAATTGCAGCAGCCTCTATAGTAGCCAAGGTGACACGTGATGAATTGATGAAGGAATACGATCAGCAGTTCCCTGGCTATGATTTTACTGCTAATGCAGGATATGGAACAGCTAAACACCTGGAAGGCCTCACAAAACTAGGAGTTACCCCAATTCACCGAACCAGCTTTGAACCCGTTAAATCACTGGTTTCAGGCAAAAAAGAAAGTTAAGTTAGAAGGAATGATTATGAAGGAACAGTCAGAAACACTCAGTTCCAAGAAAGAATTTGCCTTTGCCTCAAGCACCATATTATCCCAAGTTGGACGAGGAATCATTGTCGGGCTCGTTGTCGGGCTCATCGTCGGATCCTTTCGTTTCTTAATCGAAAAAGGCTTCCACCTGATACAAGGACTTTATCAAGATCAAGCGCACCTAGTGCGCAATCTTTTTATCATTGGTCTATTTTATTTAATAGTTTGTTGGCTCAGTGCGAAATTAACTCGATCAGAAAAAGATATCAAAGGCTCAGGAATTCCTCAAGTCGAAGCCGAATTAAAGGGACTGATGACCCTCAACTGGTGGGGCGTACTTTGGAAAAAATATATTCTAGGAATTTTGGCTATTGCTAGTGGCCTTATGCTAGGGCGTGAAGGACCAAGCATTCAACTCGGAGCGGTTGGTGGTAAAGGAATTGCCAAATGGCTTAAATCCAGTCCAGTAGAGGAACGATCCTTGATTGCGAGTGGAGCTGCAGCAGGATTAGCCGCTGCATTTAATGCACCGATTGCAGGACTTCTCTTTGTTGTAGAAGAAGTCTATCACCATTTTTCGCGCTTTTTCTGGGTCTCAACTCTAGCGGCCAGTCTCGTAGCAAACTTTGTTTCTCTGCTCATATTTGGCCTAACACCCGTACTGGATATGCCAGACAATATCCCACTCATGACTCTAAATCAGTATTGGATTTACCTCCTTATGGGAGTTTTTCTTGGACTTTCTGGTTTTCTCTATGAGAAGGCTGTACTCAATGTCGGTAGAATTTATGACTGGATTGGTCAAAAAATCCGTTTAGATAGAGCATATTATCCAATTCTTGCTTTTATTCTCATCCTACCAGTCGGCATCTTCTTACCCCAGATTCTTGGAGGTGGAAATCAGCTGGTTCTTTCCTTAACTGAGCAAGATTTTAGTTTCCAAGTTCTATTAGCTTACTTTTTGATTCGCTTTGTTTGGAGCATGATTAGTTATGGAAGTGGTCTTCCAGGAGGAATTTTCCTACCAATTTTGGCGCTTGGTTCCTTACTCGGTGCCCTAGTTGGTGTTATTTGTGTCAATCTTGGACTTGTCAGTCAGGAGCAATTCCCTATATTTGTCATTCTGGGAATGAGTGGCTATTTTGGAGCAATATCCAAGGCTCCCTTAACTGCTATGATACTTGTAACTGAGATGGTAGGAGATATTCGCAACCTCATGCCACTTGGATTAGTCACCTTGGTTGCCTACATCATCATGGATCTGCTCAAGGGTGCACCAGTCTATGAGGCTATGTTGGAAAAAATGTTGCCAGAAGAAGCGACAGATGAAGGAGAAGTCACACTCATTGAAATCCCTGTATCTGACAAAATCGCCGGAAAACAAGTACACGAGCTCAACTTACCACATAACATCCTCATTACAACCCAAGTCCATAATGGCAAAAGCCAAACAGTTAATGGTTCAACCAGAATGTATCTCGGTGATATGATTCACCTAGTTATTCCAAAAAGTGAAATTGGGAAAGTCAAGGATTTGTTGCTGTAGGTGCTTTTTGCATAATTTATATTATGTAAAATAAATTATATTTCTTAATTAAATAAACTAGAAAACCGATTCTCAGAAATGAGATCGGTTATTTTTTAAGCCCCCTCTTTTTTAATATACTATTCCCTCCCAAATCATTGAAATTATAGCTTGAATTTGATATGATGGTCTTATGGATAAAAGTAGAACAAAGCGTGAGAATCACGATAAGATAAGAATGAGTTTAATAGCCCTAGTTGCTATCTTTTCAGTAAGTATTTGTGTCCTTGGATCAATTATTGGTTATAAAGTCTATACAAAGCAAAGTTTTGAGCAAAAGATTGAATCGCTCAAAAAAGAGAAAGATGATCAATTGAGTGAGGGAAATCAGAAAGATCATTTTCGTAAGGGACAAGCCGAAGTGATTGCCTATTATCCTCTCCAAGGGGAGCAAGTGATTTCGTCTGTAAAAGAAATCATGACACATGATATTAAGGAAAATCTGGAAGACAAGGAAAATCTGGTTTTTTATTATACGGAGAAACAGGATTCGACTTTAAAAGGGATTGTCAACCGAAGTGTGATGAAACAAGTCTATGATTTAACTTCGTCAAAAGTTGAAGAGACTGAAAAAACTAGTCTAGCGAAAGTGCATTTGACAGAAGATGGTAAACCTTTTACACTTGATCAACTATTTTCAGATGCTAGTAAGGCTAAAGAGAAGCTGTTAAAAGAACTGACTTCTTTCTTACAGGATAAGAAATTAGAACAAGAAAAGATTGATCAGACTGTTAAAGGATTCTCTGACCAAGACTTGTCTGCATGGAATTTTGATTATAAGGATAGTCAGATTATTCTTTATCCAAGTCAGGCGGTTGAAAATCTAGACGAGATTGCCTTGCCGGTATCTAGTTTCTTTGACGTTATTCAGTCCTCATATTTATTAGATAAGGATGCAGAACTATATAAGGCTTATTATGAAAAGAAAAATCGTAAAGTAGTAGCCTTGACTTTTGATGATGGACCAAATCCTACAACGACAAATCAAGCATTAGATACTCTTTCTAAGTATGGTATCAAGGCAACTTTCTTTGTTTTGGGAAAAAACGTTTCTGGCAATGAAGAGGTTTTGAAACGTATGAAAGCAGATGGCCATGTCATTGGAAACCATAGTTGGAGCCATCCAGTGCTATCAAAACTTTCTCTTGATGACGCTAAAAAACAAATTACTGATACTGAGGATGCACTAACTAAGGTGCTGGGCTCTAGTTCTAAACTTATGCGTCCGCCTTATGGAGCCGTTACAGACGATATTCGCAATAGCCTCGATTTGAGTTTTATTATGTGGGATGTGGATAGTCTGGACTGGAAGAGTAAAAATGAAGCAGCTATTTTGACAGAAATTCAGCGTGAAGTCAAGAATGGTTCTATTATTCTCATGCATGATATCCATGCTGAGACAGTAAATGCTTTGCCCAAGGTTATTGACTATTTGAAGGGGCAAGGTTATGACTTTGTAACCGTACCAGATTTGTTAGATTCTCGTCTTAAAACTCACCAGATCTACTTCGACCGTGACCAATAATTCAAAAAATCTAAAGAGATAAGTTTTCATTGAGAATTTGTTTCTTTGGATTTTCTTCTCATAGAAAGGAAAAATAATGAAATCTTATACTTTAAATAATGACGTTCCAATTCCAGTTCTAGGATTTGGAACCTGGAAAGCTGAAAATGGGGAGATTGCCTACCAAGCTGTCCTAGAGGCTTTAAAGGCAGGCTATCGCCATATCGATACGGCAGCTATCTATAAAAATGAAGAAAGCGTTGGTCGTGCTATTCAAGATAGTGGCGTTCCGCGTGAGGAAATTTTTGTAACCAGTAAACTCTGGAATACAAATCACACCTATGAGCAAGCTCGTCAGGCTTTTGAAGAGTCTTTAGAGAAGCTGGGTTTGGAATATTTGGATTTGTATTTGATTCATTGGCCAAATCCAAAACCGCTCAGAGAAAATGATCAATGGAAAATCCGAAATGCGGAAGTCTGGAGAGCGATGGAGGGCCTCTATCAAGAAGGCAAAATCCGTGCTATCGGTGTTAGTAATTTTCTTCCCCATCATTTGGATGCCTTGCTTGAAACTGCAACTATTGTTCCTGCGGTCAATCAAGTTCGCTTGTCGCCAGGTGTTTATCAAG
This sequence comes from Streptococcus mitis, assembly GCF_005844455.1. Classification (GTDB taxonomy): domain Bacteria; phylum Bacillota; class Bacilli; order Lactobacillales; family Streptococcaceae; genus Streptococcus; species Streptococcus mitis_BF. The sequence goes on from NZ_SPGF01000013.1 coordinate 24,214, forward strand.
AGGAAGTCGTAGATTACTGTAGAGAAAAAGGAATTTTATTGGAAGGCTGGGGACCTTTTGGTCAGGGAGAACTATTTGATAGCAAGGAAGTGCAAGAAATTGCGGCAAATCACGGAAAATCTGTTGCTCAGATAGCCTTGGCTTGGAGCTTGGCAGAAGGATTTTTACCACTTCCGAAATCTGTTACAGCATCTCGTATTCAGGCTAATCTTGATTGTTTCGGAATTGAGCTGAGTCACGAGGAGCGTGAAACCTTAAAAACGATTGCTGTTCAGTCTGGTGCTCCAAGAGTTGATGATATGGATTTCTAGAAAATCATAAAAAGAATTGTACATTGTTCTAATTTTTGATATAATAGTCAACAGGAAAGAAAGTCTTATGGCGTTCTTCAAGCGAGCTTGGGATAGTGGGAGCCAAGTAGGACAAAATAAAGAGCTGGCACTTTCTGTAGTATTTTCAAAAACAATGAAGTAATAAATTAGGGTGGAACCGCGTTTCAAACGCCCCTAGTCGCAAGGCTTGGGTGTTGGAATTCGGTTCTTTTTGAATTTCGTCTAATGCCTAAGTAGAAAGGAGCTTAATGCTTAAAGGATCTTGTTTATGTAAAGCAGCAACCTACACTCTAGATGAGGAATTATCTGAATTAGTGTTTTGCCATTGCTCATTCTGTCGGAAAGCAACTGCGTCTGCCTGTACAGTTAATGCCAAAGTTAGCAGTAAAAAGCTAGTATTGCATGGAAAAGAAAGGCTTGTTACTTATAGTTCTTCTCCAGGAAAACAGCGTTATTACTGCCAGAACTGTCATAGTCAAATTTTCACTGTTCAAGAAAATATACCAGAAGTCTGTGCTTTGAAATTAGGTACAATAGATGAATGCGATCAGAATTTACAAACTGTTCCCAAACGTCATATTTTTCAGGATCCAGCCTTTTCTTGGTTGCTTGATAAATCCATCTAAAAAGATAACATAAATTAAAGGAGTAAATAATGTCTAAAAAATTGACTTTTCACTGCGTCAGTGGCAGAGACCTCCTTACAGTCGGACTGCCCCACGCTCAGCACCCTAGTGCTGAGCTAGACGCAGTACTAACTCGTCTTGCCTCGTATAATCGACGAGGCAGACTCGTGTCGCAAGAAATTATTTTTTATTAAGGAGTATTCAATGTCTAAGAAATTAACATTTCAAGAAATTATTTTGACTTTGCAACAATTTTGGAATGACCAAGGTTGTATGCTTATGCAGGCTTATGATAATGAAAAAGGTGCGGGGACAATGAGTCCTTACACTTTCCTTCGTGCTATCGGGCCTGAGCCATGGAATGCGGCTTATGTAGAGCCATCCCGTCGTCCTGCTGATGGTCGTTACGGGGAAAACCCTAACCGCCTTTACCAACACCACCAATTCCAAGTGGTTATGAAGCCTTCTCCATCAAACATTCAAGAGCTTTACCTCGAGTCTTTGGAAAAATTGGGTATCAATCCATTGGAACATGATATTCGTTTCGTTGAGGACAACTGGGAAAACCCATCAACTGGTTCAGCTGGTCTTGGATGGGAAGTTTGGCTTGATGGGATGGAAATCACTCAGTTTACTTATTTCCAACAAGTTGGTGGATTGGCAACTGGCCCTGTGACTGCGGAAGTTACCTATGGTTTGGAGCGTTTGGCTTCTTACATTCAAGAAGTAGACTCTGTCTATGATATCGAGTGGGCTGATGGTGTAAAATACGGAGAAATCTTTAACCAGCCTGAGTACGAGCATTCAAAATATTCATTTGAAATTTCGGACCAAGAAATGTTGCTGGAAAACTTTGATAAGTTTGAAAAAGAAGCTGGTCGTGCTCTGGAAAAAGGCTTGGTTCACCCTGCCTATGACTATGTTCTCAAATGTTCACACACCTTTAATCTGCTGGATGCGCGTGGTGCCGTATCTGTAACAGAGCGCGCAGGCTATATCGCTCGTATCCGTAACTTGGCCCGTGTCGTAGCCAAAACCTTTGTCGCAGAACGCAAACGCCTAGGTTACCCACTTTTGGATGAAGCAACACGAGCTAAACTCTTAGCAGAAGACGCAGAATAAAGAGAGTGACAAATTACGAAAATGGGCGAACAGAGTGAGCCCTGAATCAGTTGCCACAGTGATGAAGGTATCCTTAGTGAAGCTAAGGATACTAGGAAAAATTGGAGACTTTTGGCTCCAATTTTAGCAATGAAACAACGAAGTTGGTTGCTTGCGTGCCAATCACATAAGGCAAACTGGAAAATAAAAAGATATTTTTCGGAGGAAAAACATGACAAAAAACTTATTAGTAGAACTCGGTCTTGAAGAATTACCAGCCTATGTTGTCACACCAAGTGAAAAACAACTAGGCGAAAAAATGGCAGCCTTCCTCAAGGAAAATCGCCTGTCTTTTGAAGCCATTCAAACCTTCTCAACACCACGTCGTTTGGCTGTTCGTGTGACTGGCTTATCAGACAACCAGGCTGATTTGACAGAAGATTTCAAGGGTCCAGCAAAGAAAATTGCCTTGGATAGTGATGGAAACTTCACAAAAGCAGCTCAAGGATTTGTCCGTGGAAAAGGATTGACTGTTGAAGATATCGAATTCCGTGAAATTAAGGGTGAAGAATATGTCTATGTCACTAAGGAAGAAGTTGGTCAAGCAGTTGAAGCCATTGTTCCTGGTGTTGTAGATGTCTTGAAGTCATTGACTTTCCCTGTCAGCATGCACTGGGCTGGAAATAGCTTTGAATACATTCGTCCTGTTCACACTTTAACTGTTCTTTTAGATGAAGAAGAGTTTGATTTGAATTTCCTTGATATTAAGGGAGGGCGTGTGAGCCGTGGCCATCGTTTCTTGGGACAAGAAACTAAGATTCAGTCAGCATTGAGCTATGAAGAAGACCTTCGTAAGCAGTTTGTAATCGCGGATCCACGTGAACGTGAGCAAATGATTGTTGACCAAATTAAGGCAATCGAAGCTGAATACAGTGTACGTATCGAAATTGATGCTGATTTGCTTAATGAAGTCTTGAACTTGGTTGAATACCCAACTGCCTTTATGGGAAGTTTTGATGCCAAATACCTTGACGTTCCAGAAGAAGTTTTGGTGACTTCGATGAAGGAACACCAACGGTACTTTGTTGTCCGTGATCAAGATGGTAAACTTTTGCCAAACTTTATTTCTGTTCGTAACGGAAACGCAGAGCATTTGGAAAATGTCATCAAAGGAAATGAAAAAGTCTTGGTAGCTCGCTTGGAAGATGGAGAATTCTTCTGGCGTGAAGACCAAAAATTGGTCATTTCAGATCTTGTTGAAAAATTAAACAATGTGACTTTCCATGAGAAAATTGGTTCCCTTCGTGAACACATGATTCGTACAGGCCAGATTGCTATTCTCTTGGCAGAAAAAGCTGGTTTGTCAGCGGATGAAACGATTGATTTAGCCCGTGCAGCAGCCATTTACAAGTTTGACTTGTTGACAGGTATGGTTGGTGAATTTGACGAGCTCCAAGGAATTATGGGTGAAAAATATGCCCTTCTTGCTGGTGAAACTCCAGTGGTGGCAGCTGCTATTCGTGAACACTACATGCCTACATCAGCTGAAGGAGAACTTCCAGAGAGCAAGGTTGGCGCAGTTCTAGCTATTGCAGACAAATTGGATACGATTTTGAGTTTCTTCTCAGTAGGTTTGATTCCATCAGGTTCTAATGACCCTTATGCCCTTCGTCGTGCGACCCAAGGTGTAGTTCGTATCTTGGATGCCTTTGGTTGGCATATTGCTATGGATGAGCTGATTGATAGCCTTTATGCTTTGACATTTGACAGCTTGACTTATGAAAATAAAGCAGAGGTTATGGACTTTATCAAGGCTCGTGTTGATAAGATGATGGGCTCTACTCCAAAAGATATCAAGGAAGCAGTTCTTGCAGGTTCAAACTTTGTTGTGGCAGAGATGTTGGAAGTAGCAAGTGCTCTCGTAGAAGCAAGCAAGAAAGAAGATTTTAAATCGTCTGTCGAATCCCTCTCACGTGCTTTCAATTTGGCTGAGAAAGCAGAAGGATCTGACACGGTTGATCCAGCTCTCTTTGAAAATGAAGAAGAGAAAGCCTTGGCAGAAGCTGTAGAGTCACTTGTTTTATCAGGTACTGCAAATCAACAATTGAACCAACTCTTTTCTCTTAGCCCAGTCATTGATTCATTCTTTGAGAATACTATGGTTATGGCTGAAGACGAGGCAGTCCGTCAAAATCGTTTGGCTATCTTGTCTCATTTAACTCAAAAAGCATCCAAACTTGCTCGTTTTAACCAAATTAACACTAAATAAAGTTTGATAAACGGACTTTATCTTATCACAAAGGAGAAGAAATGGATCCGAAAAAAATTGCTCGTATCAACGAGCTAGCTAAAAAGAAAAAAGCAGAAGGCTTGACACCAGAAGAAAAAGTGGAACAAGCCAAACTACGTGAGGAGTACATCGAAGGGTACCGTCGCGCTGTTCGTCACCATATTGAAGGAATTAAAATCGTGGACGAAGAAGGAAACGATGTTACACCAGAAAAACTACGCCAAGTACAACGTGAAAAAGGGTTACACGGCCGTAGTCTCGATGATCCAAATTCATAATAAGTATTCTTTCTTTTAACAAAGATAGGTGAAATAATAATCAAAAGACTATCATACATAAATGAGCTGCACCTCAAAAGTTAGAGCTAGAAAATCAGCTCTTTGTCAACTGTAGTGGGTTGAAGAAAAGCTAAGATCGAGAAAGGACAAATTTCGTCCTTTCTTTTTTGATATTTAGGGCGATAAAAATTCGTTTTTTGAAGTTTTCAAAGTTCCGAAAACCAAATGCATTGCGCTTGATAAGTTTGATGAGATTATTAGTGGCTTCCAATTTTGCGTTGGAATAGGGTAGTTGAAGGGCGTTGACGATTTTCTCTTTATCCTTGAGGAAGGTTTTAAAGACAGTCTGAAAAAGAGGATGAACCAGCTTAAGCTTGTCCTTAATGAGTCCGAAAAATTTGTCTGGTTCCTTATTCTGAAAGTGAAAAAGCAAGAGCTGATAGATATTATAGTGGTGTCTCAAGTCTTCTGAATAGCTCAAAAGCTTGTCTAGAATCTCTTTGTTGGTTAGATGCATACGAAAAGTAGGACGATAAAATCGCTTATCGCTCAGTTTACGAGTATCCTGCTGTATAAGCTTCCAGTAGCGTTTGATGGCCTTGTATTCATGGGATTTTCGATCGAATTGATTCATGATTTGAACACGGACACGACTCATAGCACGGCTAAGATGTTGAACAATGTGAAAACAATCTAGAACGATTTTAGCACATGGGAGTGAAACAGTCTGGGAGACTGTTTCAGCCTGAGCCTAGAATTTCGAAAGCGAAGCTGTTTAGCTAAGGCATAGTAAGGACTAAACATATCCATCGTAATGATTTTCACCTGACAGCGAACGGCTCTATCATATTTAAGAAAGTGATTTTGGATGATAGCTTGTGTTCTCCCCTCAAGAACAGTGATGATATTGAGATTGTCAAAATCTTGCGCAATGAAACTCATCTTTCCCTTAGTGAAGGCATACTCATCCCAAGACATAATCTCGGGAAGACGAGAAATATCATGTTTAAAACGGAAGTCATTGAGCTTTCGAATGACGGTTGAAGTTGAAATGGCAAGCTGGCGGGCAATGTCGGTCATAGAAGCCTTCTCAATCAGCTTCTGAGCAATCTTTTGGTTGATCATACGAGGGCTTTGATGATTCTTCTTGACGAGAGAAGTCTCAGCGACCATCATTTTCGAGCACTGATAGCACTTGAAACGTCGCTTTTTAAGGAGAATTCTAGTAGGCATACCAGTTTTTTCAAGGTAAGGAATTTTCGACGGTTTTTGGAAGTCATATTTCTTCATTTGACTTCCACACTCAGGACAAGATGGAGCGTAGTAGTCCAGTTTAGCGATGATTTCCTTGTGTGTATCCCTATTAATGACATCCATAATTTGGATATTTGGGCCTTTAATGTCTAGTAATTTTGTGATAAAATGTAATTGTTCCATATGATTCTTTCTAATGATGGTTTGGTCACTTTTCATTATAGGTCTTATGGGACTTTTTTCTACAACAGACTTCCTGCGAAACAAAATATGGTACAATAATTCTATGAATTATGAAGCAAGCAAACAATTAACTGATGTACGATTTAAGCGCCTTGCTGGTGTTCAGCGCACTACTTTTGAAGAGATGTTAGCTGTGTTAAAAACAGCTTATCAACATAAACACGCAAAAGGTGGACGAACCCCTAAGTTAAGCTTAGAAGATCTCCTCATGGCTACTCTTCAATACATGCGAGAATACCGTACTTATGAACAAATTGCGGCTGATTTTGGCATTCACGAAAGCAACTTAATCCGTCGGATTTCGCAGGGAGTCTAACAAAATAGGCTCCATAATATCCATAGGGTATTTACCCACTACAAATATTATAGAGCCAGAAAATCTAACTTTTGAGGTGTTTTTATTTGAAAAAAAACAGTAAAAAAGCGCAAAAAATCACTTCCTGTGCTATACTGTAATTGAAATTTTTTTAGTTTGGACGTTAGAACTGTTTCCTCAGTCCTAGCGCCTTTTCTTTTTGATAAGTCTGCTTGGTGGAGAGTAGTTTATAAATGATTCTGAGAATCTTATGAGCACAAGCAATAATCGCCTTCATCTTGCTTCCTCTTTGGGAAATTCGATTGTAAAAAGAAGAAAAAGCTGGATCCTTAGAATGTGCTACAATTAATCCCGACATGGTCAGAGACTGTTTGATATAGCGATTTCCTTGCGTAATGTGTGAGGATTTTTTAATGCCAGCACTTTCATAAGACCCTGGACAGAGTCCAGCCCATGATGCTAAGTGTGCATCGGATGGAAAAGCTGTAACAGTTGGTCCAATCTCAGCTAGAATAGTGGCAGCACAGTTTTCATTCACACCAGGAATGGTTTGAAGTATCCTATTTTCCTCAGGGAAACTCCTTTTCGATGTAGCGTTGAATCTCATCGGTCAATTTTTCAATGAGTTCCTGATACATCTGATATTCCTCTAAGCTCTGGTCTAAGAGGAAGCGGTCTTCTAGTGACAACTTTCCTTCCATCGCTTCAACAAGTTCTTCTGGACTTGCTTTCACTCGCTTTTGGATACAAGGGATAACAGATTCTACATTAATGGTTTCTCCGTTAATAAATAATTTTAAAAGTGATCGCCCTGTCTTAGAAAAAATATCAGAAAGATAACTTGTTAGCTTGATATTGGCCCGTTGTAAGAGATTGTGAATTTCATTTTTGACTTGAGTTTGACGCTGCTTGTAAGAACGCATGCGACGTGTCAGTAAACGAAGCTGTACCACTTCAGGTGCTGGAATATAGGAAGGTTCAATTAGTCCGCAACGTCCGAGTTGAGCAATCCATTCGGCATCTTTCATATCTGTTTTTCGACCAGGCACATTCTTGATATGTTGAGGATTGGCAAGTACCAAGACGAGATTAGAATCTGAAAAGATATTAAAGAGAGGGAGCCAATATTGCCCAGTACTTTCAAAAAAGACATGTATGACATGGTTTTCCACCAACCAATCTAAGGCATTGTGAAGAGCTACAGTAGTTGTCCCAAATTTCTTCTGAATTTTCTTTGGCTTATTGGTATCTAGTGGACCATCTAGAATACAACAAACAATGGATTTTTGGTGGACATCAATACCACAACACGTTTCAATCATGACTTCCATTATATAGTAGATTGAAACAAGATGTGAACAAATCGATTAGGAAAGTCAAATTAATTTCTAGAAATATTTTAACAGCCATAACGTACTATTCTAGACTCAATCTACTATAAAAACCTCCTGTTAACTATTTGAACAATAGAACAAGAGGCTACTAGTAAGATATTTTCATGCTCAAGGCATATTCGAGTTATCTCATGACTCTTGTTCATCCAGTTTTTTTAACAGGCTAGGAAAAGCCCTATTAAACACCACGGATTGGTATTGTTCATCTTCATTATAAGCTAAACTTCTTTTTCTGTCATGAGTTAGCAGGCTCTGCCTGCTTAGAGTTTTTTATGAACTTGGTTTGCTTTTTAAAACACTCGATACACATAGGGATTTTCTGGTTTATCAACCTTGGTAAAGCTGTCGATTTCTAAGGTTGGGAGATTTTGTTTGAGTTCTTTATGGTAGTGATTGACCAGTTTTCCTTTGGCTGTAATCCAGGTGTTATTTTCATACTGTCGGGTATTTCCCTTGGTCAGCAATCCATACACACCCGAATCTGCGATACAGTGAATAATACCAAAGCGGAATAGAAATTGACTATTGGCATGACTGGGGTCGTTATAGACAAAGCCTGTGAACTGGACTGTCTTACCCTCAAACTCATCTGGATAGTCGTAGATAGCCTCCATGACTTCCATATAGTTTTCATTAGTGATCTGAATACTATCTTGGGACAAGTATTTATCCGCCGCAGTTCGCATTTCCTTTTCATAAGCTGATTTTGAAAAATAAGAACTGGTATCTGGTTTCAAATATTGGCTTGTCGTCCCTTCACTTGTCTGAATGGCTTGATCCGTGCCTTCTGATAGGGGGAAATGATAGCCTTTGGCAGAAACGGTCTGAGAATCCAAGCTAACAGTTGGAAAAGTTAAACCGACGACAAGTGGAATGGTCAGAAGAGCAAGACTCGTCACCTTGGCCAATCGACTGTTCAGATGACTGTGGGTTTTGACTTGCTTCATCCAGATATACAATTGAACGACTGCCAATATAAAGGAAAGCACCATGGAAATATAGGCCAGATAGGAATAGTGCATGTTGATGTACTGGTTTAATTTGCCCGACAGATGGAGATAAATGGTCAGTTCAAAATAGCCAGCTAAAACTAAAAATCGAATCATAGTATGACTCCAATCAAGAGAGAATAGACTAAAACGACCAGAGTTACAATCGTAATGAAGTGACTGATGAATCGTGCTTTCAAGTAATTTTTCATCATGAGAATATTTTTAATATCCAGCATTGGGCCAATAATAAGAAAGGCCAGAACTGGTGCCAAACCGAAACTCGAGAGAAGAGAAGCGCCGATAAAGGCATCCGCCTCACTACAAAGTGAAAGAAGAAAGGCCAAAAGCATCAAGAGCAGGATGGCAAAAAGAGGGGTCGCACTGATAGAAGTCAAAATACGTGTCGGAACGTAGACCTGTATTATAGAGGCAAAGAGACAGCCAAATACCAAGTAACGTCCCGTATCAAAAAATTCATCAATTGCTTGCACAAAGACCTGAAAAACCTTTTTTGCTGGGCTTAAGTGCGAAAAATCGTGCTCATGACAGGCAAAACGATTTTCTTTTTGAATCGGTTCTTGCCAGAAAAATCCTAAAAAAATCCCTAGAATTACAGCCACAACGATGGACCCCAGAGCTCGTAACAGGGCGATGTGAAAGGAATTGCCAAAGGCAGAATAGGTTGCAAAAAGAACAATGGGATTGATAACAGGTGCTGTCACAAGAAAGGGAACAGCCGTGTAACTGGGAACCTTCTTTTCCAGAAAACGATTAATAATGGGGACGATTCCACATTCACAAGAGGGAAAAAGTATCCCAACGAAGGTGCCAAAAAAGATTCTCCCCCATCGATTTCGAGGGAGAAAATGATAAACTTTGTCAGGTGTGATATAAACCTCAATCAGCCCTGATACAATGCTTCCTATCAGCACGAAGGGGAGAGCTTCAATGATAATGGAGAGAAAAATGGCTCCAGTCTGAAGCACACTAGATGGGAGTTGTTGGAAAGCAGTCATCTAGTTTTTCTTTTCTGCTTTGGCTTTTTTCTCTTTGTCATCAGGGAAAGTGACTTGCTTCAAATCAGGGAGTTTAGCAAACTCTTCAAACATCTTGTCCAAGTCGTCTCGTTTTGTAAATTTTATAGCCATAGGGATACCTCGATTCTAAATTCTACCTCTATTATACTATTATTTTGAGGAAAAGGGAAAAGTTAAAATTGAGTATCTAACGAATAATAGAGCTTGATATATCCTAATATACACTATGATTGTGATATAATAGTTGTGGAATAACGGAGGAAATGATGGAACATGAAAAGATCAGTCAGGTGACCGACGAAGTAAAAGAAATTTTTAATATTGTTCTTGAAGCTAGTGATATCAAGGTTAACAAAGAAGGTTTAAGAAGCCATATGTTGAAACGGCATCATAATGATGTGATTCATCATATCGAAGATCTGGAACTTATACTAAGTAATCCAGATTTCGTTGGGGTCAATCCACGAGAGAAAGATGCTAGTTTTGAATATGTTAAAAGATTTGATGATAATGTTCTTGTTGCCATCAAGTTACATAAGAGTGGCGATTTCTTTTATGTTCCGACCATGTATCGCTTGCAAGATTTCAAGTTACAAAGTCGTATTAAGTCTGGTAGATTGAGAAAGCTTGACAAAAAAAGTAGATAGTGTTAGAATAACATTAACGAAAGGCATTTGAGGGCAGAAAGGTTCCTGCCGCACCTGGAAAAAGGTATCTGAGATGCTGGGTACACCGACCAGCCAAGTGTCCGTTATTTCAAAGGAGGGGCTTAAATGCTCCTTTTTTATTTAAAATTTCAAAATAGATTACACCCACCGCAGGCTCAGACTTGCGGTTTTTTTATTTCGCCTTTTTTATTTCGATAAAAATTTAAAAAGTCAATGTGTTATTCCAGGTCAGGAACATCTCCCAGAACTGGCTATTATGCCAGATCCATTAAATACTTTTGATGTCATGGGGTGGTTAAAAAAGGAAGCAATGCTCTCTAAGTACAAGTTATTGCACTATAGAATATAAAACTATTCCCCACATATTGTTTTTAAATACTGTAAGAGCTAATTTGAAACGTTTAGCTTGTGGTATAATAGATTTATGGATAAAAAATATGAAAAAATCTCCCAGGATTTGGGAGTGACGTTAAAGCAAATTGATACCGTTCTAAGTTTGACAGCTGAAGGGGCGACAATCCCCTTTATCGCGCGTTATCGCAAGGACATGACTGGTAGTTTGGACGAGGTTGCAATTAAGGCCATTATCGACTTGGATAAAAGTCTGACAAATCTCAACGACCGTAAGGAAGCTGTCTTGGCTAAGATTCAAGAACAAGGCAAGTTGACCAAGGAGTTGGAAGAAGCTATCTTAGCTGCCGAAAAATTAGCAGACGTTGAAGAACTCTATCTTCCTTACAAGGAAAAGCGTCGGACCAAGGCAACCATTGCCCGTGAAGCCGGACTCTTCCCACTTGCTCGCTTGATTTTGCAGAATGTAACTGACTTAGAGAAAGAAGCTGAAAAGTTCATCTGTGAAGGATTTGCGACTGGGAAGGAAGCTTTGGCTGGCGCGGTTGATATCTTGGTCGAAGCCTTATCGGAAGATGTCAATTTGCGTGCTATGACTTATCAGGAGGTGCTGAGACACTCTAAACTCACTTCCCAAGTTAAAGATGAAAATCTGGATGAAAAGCAGGTTTTTCAGATTTACTATGATTTTTCTGAAACAGTTGGAAATATGCAAGGCTATCGTACCTTGGCGCTCAATCGTGGGGAGAAACTTGGTATCTTGAAGGTCGGTTTTGAACATGCGACGGACCGTATTCTAGCTTTCTTTGCTGCCCGTTTCAAGGTAAAAAATGCCTATATTGATGAAGTTGTTCAGCAATCTGTTAAGAAAAAAGTCTTGCCAGCTATTGAGCGTCGCATTCGGACAGAATTAACTGAGAAAGCGGAAGAAGGAGCTATTCAACTCTTTTCTTACAATTTGCGCAATCTCCTCTTGGTTGCTCCGCTGAAAGGGCGCGTGGTTCTTGGATTTGACCCCGCCTTTCGTACAGGTGCCAAGCTGGCTGTCGTTGATGCGACAGGGAAAATGTTGACAACCCAAGTCATCTATCCTGTCAAACCAGCATCTGCTCGTCAAATCGAAGAAGCCAAGAAAGATTTGTCAGACTTGATTGGACAATACGGCGTGGAAATCATTGCCATCGGGAATGGAACGGCCAGTCGTGAAAGTGAAGCCTTCGTGGCAGAAGTTCTGAAGGATTTTCCAGAAGTCAGCTATGTTATCGTCAATGAAAGTGGTGCTTCGGTCTATTCTGCTAGTGAACTTGCTCGTCAGGAGTTTCCAGAATTAACCGTTGAAAAACGCTCTGCTATCTCTATCGCCCGTCGTTTGCAAGATCCTCTTGCCGAATTGGTCAAAATTGATCCTAAGTCAATTGGTGTCGGTCAATACCAGCACGATGTCAGTCAGAAGAAACTGTCTGAAAGTCTGGACTTTGTCGTGGATACCGTGGTCAACCAAGTCGGTGTCAATATCAATACAGCCAGCCCAGCCCTCCTTTCCCATGTTGCTGGACTTAATAAAACCATTTCTGAAAATATTGTCAAATACCGTGAGGAAGAAGGAAAAATCACTTCACGCGCTCAAATCAAGAAGGTTCCTCGTCTGGGAGCCAAGGCTTTTGAACAGGCCGCTGGTTTCCTCCGTATCCCAGAAAGTAGCAATATCCTTGATAATACAGGGGTTCACCCAGAAAATTACGCTGCTGTCAAGAAACTTTTCAAACGCTTGGATATCAAAGACTTGAATGAAGAGGCCCAAAGCAAACTCAAGTCGCTTTCAGTTAAGGAAATGGCGCAAGAGCTAGACCTTGGTCCCGAAACTCTTAAAGATATCATTTCAGACCTTCTCAAACCAGGTCGAGATTTCCGTGATTCCTTTGATGCACCTGTGCTTCGCCAAGATGTACTAGATATTAAAGACTTAGTGGTTGGGCAGAAGTTAGAAGGAGTAGTGCGTAATGTCGTTGACTTCGGTGCTTTTGTTGATATCGGAATTCATGAGGACGGTTTGATTCACATTTCCCATATGAGTCGCAAATTTATCAAACATCCTAGCCAAGTGGTGTCCGTCGGAGATTTGGTAACGGTTTGGGTTAAGAAAATTGATACTGAACGGGAAAAAGTCAATCTGTCGCTCCTTGCTCCAAATGAAACTGACTGATTACGTCAATCAGGTTTCACTAGAAGACTTCGGAAGACCTTTTATCCATCAAGCCCAGTGGAATTCTCGTCTACGTTCGACAGGTGGGCGATTTTTCCCTAAGGATGGGCATTTGGATTTCAACCCCAAGGTGTATCAGGAACTGGGTTTGGATGTTTTTAGGAAAATTGTCCGCCATGAACTCTGTCATTATCACCTCTATTTTCAAGGGAAGGGCTATCAACACAAGGATCGGGATTTTAAGGAACTTTTGAAAGCAGTGGATGGATTACGCTTTGTGCCGACCTTGCCCAATAGCAACTCCAAGCCAATCAAGCTCTATCGTTGCCAATCCTGCCAACAAACTTATCAGCGCAAGCGTAGGATTGATACCAAACGCTATCGCTGTGGAGTTTGTCGAGGTAAATTGCTACTGATAAATCAGCCTGAGGACTGATGAAAGTCGAGCCTACCCGTGATATACTATGTCTAACCTAGTAGAAAGAGGAAATATCATGAATAGTAAATTTTATAAAATGAGACGAAATCGCATGATTTCAGGAGTTCTGGCAGGTTTGTCAGACAAGTGGAACTTTGATGTTACCCTTGTTCGTTTCTTGTTTGCCATTTTTACAGTCGCAAACTTTGGTCTTGGCGTGATTATCTATATCATCCTAGCTTCTGTCATGCCGACTAAGGAAGAAATCGAAGCAGAAATGTACGGAACAGGACCACGCAAACGCAAAGAAGCCCAAGCAATTGACGATAATGAAGGTTGGTTTTGGTGAGGTTCTACAGAAGATTTGGAATAAGCAAAAAGCTTTAAATCAATAGTCTAAACTGCTTGATTTAAAGCTTTTTTACTTTTAATAAGATTTTTCCAGCTTTATATACAAATTAAAAATAATATTTTGAACTTAGATTTCTAATCTGATTTTTCTTGCTGAGACAATACGTTTTTTGAAAAATGATGGATGCTGATAACAACTGATAGCCAGCAAATAGCATAAGCAGTAGCTGTAATTCTTGTACCGATAAAGTATGTTTTTTCAACTAAGAGCTGACCGATGAATGGAGAGAGGAGATAGAGAAGTCCGATGAGTATATGTTCTTTGTGTTTCATTAAAAATGAACTCTCCCTTCATGATATACATATTTATAGTGATTATCAACGTAGGAACCTCCCAAATTTACGCTAGCGCTTTCTCCTATTCCAATATTCAGTCCTCCGCTTAAAGTTGTAGTACCGTTATCAAAGAAATCTCCATTAATTATATAGAATATTCTATCAGCCTGTTCTAAATTGACATACAATGAACCAGAAAACTGTTTTGACATTCCATTATAATTTCTATTTATTTCTGTTCTTAATATTCTTATAATACCATGATAAGTTCCATATTCGCTTGTTTCGCAGTAGAAAGAAATAGATGGTTTATAGGAGTTTGTAACAGTTATTTGAGTAGAAATTGTTCTATATGTCTGTGAAGAGCGTTCGTATAAATTTATACCAAGTAAATCTGATGCTTGTTCCAATGTGATATCATAATCAGTCGCGTATTGATTCACAAGTTGTTGAGCTGTCATAGTTTCGCTCACTATTGTATTAGTATCATCTGCAAAAACAGATGAATAGAAAAATAGTGAAAGGATAGCAAAAAAAGTAATCAAGATTTTTTTCATAATATCCACACTTTCTGGAAAAGAGCTAAAATAAATTTTTAGTCGAAATATTTTGGTAATAAAGTGATAGTTAAAATAAGCTTACTCAAATTATAGTTTCCGATTTTTTCCCCTTTCTAAAGTAAGCCCTTTCATAATTACATTATATAATTTTTATAGTAAAAAGTCAAGTGATTTATTGCATAGTGAAATGAAATAAAAACTCAATAATTGATTGGGAAATTCAAACCAATTTCTAACAATATTTTAGAAGCTACAGTGTACTTCTCTAGATTAAATCTGCTTACATTTCCCCCAATCTTACAAAAATGTAAGATTAAAGTCTCTTTTGTAAGGTTAGGTTATGGCAAGCGGTCTTTTTTTGATGTAAACTAGACTCATAAAGAACAAAGGAGTAACATCATGAAACAAATCTTACATAAGAAAACAAGAAAACCAAGCCACAAAGAAATCGAGCGCGTTCAGCTGGGATGCGCTATGATGCAAGCAACATTTCATTTGATGGGATATTAAGAAAGGAGATTCTCATGACACTTTTAGATGTAAAACACGTTCAAAAAATTTATAAAACTCGTTTTCAGGGCAACCAAGTAGAAGCCCTCAAGGACATTCACTTTACCGTAGAAAAGGGTGACTATGTTGCCATCATGGGTGAGTCTGGTTCTGGTAAATCCACTCTTCTCAATATCCTAGCTATGCTGGATAAACCAACACGTGGTCAGGTTTACCTGAATGGAACTGACACAGCAACCATTAAAAATTCACAAGCTTCTAGCTTCCGTCGTGAAAAGTTGGGCTTCGTATTCCAAGACTTTAACTTGCTAGATACCTTGTCTGTTAAGGACAATATCTTGCTTCCGCTTGTCTTGTCAAGAAGACCCATTACGGAGATGATGAATAAATTGGTGGTGACTGCTGAGAATCTAGGCATCAACCAATTGCAAGAGAAGTACCCATATGAAATTTCAGGTGGGCAAAAACAGCGTGTAGCAGTAGCACGCGCTATCATTACAGAACCTGAAATTCTTCTTGCAGACGAACCGACAGGAGCTCTTGATTCCAAATCATCTGCAGCCTTACTTGATGTATTTGATGAAATCAATGAGCGTGGCCAAACCATTCTCATGGTAACTCACTCAACTGCTGCAGCCAGCAGGGCCAAGCGTGTGCTCTTTATCAAGGACGGCATTCTTTACAATCAAATCTACCGTGGAGAGAAGACAGAGCGTCAGATGTTCCAAGAAATCTCTGATACCTTGACTGTCATGGCAAGCGAGGTGAATTAGTATGTTTCGATTAACCAATAAGTTAGCGGTATCGAACTTGATTAAAAACTGCAAACTCTACTATCCTTTTGCGCTGGCTGTTCTCTTGGCAGTCACCGTCACCTATCTCTTTTACTCTCTAACCTTCAATCCCAAAATTTCTGAAATACGTGGAGGGACAACCATTCAAGCTACTCTTGGATTTGGTATGTTTGTCGTCACCCTTGCGTCAGCCATTATCGTCCTCTATGCCAATAGTTTTGTCATGAAAAACCGTTCCAAGGAACTGGGGATTTATGGCATGTTGGGCTTGGAGAAGCGCCATCTGATTAGTATGACCTTTAAGGAGTTGGTGCTATTTGGAATTCTAACTGTTGGAGCAGGTATCGGTATTGGAGCCTTGTTTGACAAGTTGATTTTCGCTTTCTTACTCAAACTGATGAAATTGAAGGTTGAGCTGGTCGCTACCTTTCAGATGAATGTTGTCATAGCAGTACTTGTTGTCTTCGGTTTGATTTTCCTAGGCCTCATGTTCCTGAATGCCCTTCGAATCGCCCGTATGAATGCCCTCCAGCTCTCACGTGAGAAAGCTAGCGGTGAGAAAAAAGGTCGCTTCTTACCTCTCCAAACTATTCTTGGTTCGATTAGTTTAGGGATTGGCTATTATCTTGCCCTTACGGTAAAAGATCCTCTTACAGCCTTAACAACCTTCTTCCTAGCTGTTTTGTTGGTTATCTTTGGTACTTATCTTTTGTTCAATGCAGGGATTACCGTTTTCCTACAAATCTTAAAGAAAAACAAGAAATACTATTACCAACCTAATAACCTCATCTCTGTTTCCAACTTGATTTTCCGTATGAAGAAAAATGCGGTTGGACTAGCCACCATCGCTATCTTGTCAACAATGGTTTTAGTAACCATGTCAGCAGCGACAAGCATTTTCAATTCCTCAGAATCCTTTAAAAAAGTTCTAAATCCTCATGATTTTGGGGTTTCAGGGCAAAATGTTGAAAAAGATGACTTGGACAAACTCTTGAGCCAGTTTGCAAGTGACAAAGGTTATAAGATTAAAGAGAAAGAAGTGCTTCGTTACACTTACTTTGCTGTTGCGAATCAAGAAGGAACCAAGTTAACTATTTTTGAAAAAGGACAAAACCGTGTCCAACCAAAAACAGTTTTCATGGTATTTGACCAAAAAGATTATGAAAATATGACTGGTCAAAAACTGTCTCTATCAGGAAATGAGGTCGGACTCTTTGCAAAGAATGAGGGAGTTAAAGGACAGAAAGCTCTAACTCTAAATGATCATCAATTTTCTGTCAAAGAAGAATTTAATAATGATTTCATTGTAAACCATGTTCCAAATCAGTTTAATATTTTGACTGCTGATTACAATTACCTTGTTGTACCTAATTTACAAGCCTTTTTGGATCAATTCCCAGATTCGGCTATCTATAATCAGTTTTACGGTGGTATAAATGTAAATGCCAGCGAAGAAGAACAACTCAAGGTCGCTGACGAGTATGATAAATACCTCGATCAATTTAATGCTCAATTAAACACGGAAGGTAGCTATGTTTATGGTAGCACTCTAGCAGACGCTAGTTCTCAGATGAGTGCCCTCTTTGGTGGTGTCTTCTTTATCGGTATTTTCCTATCCATTATCTTTATGGTAGGAACTGTTCTGGTCATCTACTACAAACAAATTTCTGAAGGCTATGAAGACCGTGAACGCTTTATTATCTTGCAGAAAGTCGGTTTAGATCAAAAGCAAATCAAGCAAACCATCAACAAACAGGTTTTAACTGTTTTCTTCCTTCCTTTGCTCTTTGCCTTCATACATCTCGCCTTTGCCTACCATATGCTTAGCCTGATTCTAAAAGTGATTGGTGTAATAGATACGACTATGATGTTAATCGTGACCTTGTCTATCTGCGCTATCTTCCTCATCGCCTATGTGCTGATTTTCATGGTTACTTCAAGAAGTTATCGCAAGATTGTACAAATGTAAAAAAAGATGAGGTTGGGCAAAAACTAGCTTCTAAATAAAACCACACAGTGATTCCAGTCTTGAATATAATCAAGCTGAAAGAAACACTGTGTGGTTTTTGAATAGTTGATGTTTTAGAGGCTAGATTCTTGGCCAACTTGGTGAGATTCATGCTCATAAAGATGAATCCTATTTCTGTTGAGACAGCTTGTTTACCTCTGACATGCACTCTTCGCACGCCAAAAACACTCTTCAATCTACCAAAAACGGGTTCAACAT
>NZ_SPGF01000014.1 GCF_005844455.1 Streptococcus mitis
TCGTTTATGAAAGCGCAGATT
This sequence comes from Streptococcus mitis, assembly GCF_005844455.1. GTDB lineage: Bacteria > Bacillota > Bacilli > Lactobacillales > Streptococcaceae > Streptococcus > Streptococcus mitis_BF. Next base: position 22 of record NZ_SPGF01000014.1, read on the forward strand.
TTTCTTATCTTTGAGAGCTTTTGTGAGAATGTTTTTGTCATTGGTAGTAAATGTTGCTTGTGTCATATATCTATTATACGTCAATTTTTGATTTTTGTTAAGTATAAAAAGGAGTCATAGAGAAGATTGAACATGAGGAAAAGTCCCCATATCATCAAGTAATCCCAGCGACCACTTCGTTTTGCAACTAGGAACAATAGCAGATGGTAGAGTAGGTGAAAGACTAAAAAGCCAATAAAACCTGGATAGAGAAGCGGAATCAACTTCTCTAATTGCCAGATCATGATTACTTCTACCAAGACCGAAGCTAGGATGATTCCATAATAAAGGAAATTTGATTTTTTTGATTCTTGAAAAGAGTTTTTCATCATTCTCCCTCCCTTCACTTCTTTCCTGCTATCCTTTCTTTTATTTTATCATATATTTATATAGATTTAAAACGCTAACATTCTTTTGAAAAAATACTTTTTTTGCTTTACTTCTGTAGTGAAAAGGTTTACAATTATAGTAAGAAAATTTCAGGAGGTTTCATTATGGCACAACGTTACCAAAATGTTATGGTCGCAATTGATGGTTCTAAAGAAGCGGACTTGGCTTTCGTCAAAGGTGTTTACACTGCTCTACGCAATGAATCCAAGCTCACCATTGTCCATGTTATTGACACACGCGCTCTTCAAAGCGTATCTACCTTTGATGCTGAAGTTTACGAAGAACTCCAAGCAGATGCTGAAAGTATGATGAAAGAGTACGAAAAACGCGCAAAAGATGCTGGTTTAACTGATATCCACATCGTCATCGAAATGGGAAATCCCAAAACTCTCCTCGCTCGGACGATTCCGGACGCAGAAAATGTTGACTTGATTTTAGTTGGTGCTACAGGTCTCAATGCCTTTGAACGCCTCTTAGTCGGTTCTTCATCTGAATATATTCTCCGCCATGCTAAGGTAGATTTGCTGGTTGTGAGAGAACAAGAAAAAACTTTGTAATCACGAAGAAAAGGAGCTCAGCGCTCCTTTTTGTTTACTATTTATACTCTTCGAAAATCTCTTCAAACCACGTCAACGTCGCCTTGCCGTACTCAAGTACAGCCTGCGGCTAGTTTCCTAGTTTGCTCTTTGATTTTCATTGAGTATTATTTCTCTCTTTATGGCGTTCATAAGCCTTGAGCTGGCGCTGCAATTCCTTTTTAATGGCAGGTTCTGGAGCATATTTTTCTTCCCAGTCGTCTGGTTTTAAAATTTTGTGCGTAACCGGGTCAAAATGAGCTTTTCCATCAGGGAAGACCTTTCCCATATTTGCTTCATGAACAATATCAAAAATGCGTTCTGGATCCACTCCCATCAAAACAAAACTACCGTATGTAAAATACAGTGTGTCAATCAAAGCATCCACTTGACCGACCAGATTTTGCTTAGCAGGCGTCTTTTTCGCCACTTTCTCTGCTGCCTTATCAAGGGCCTGATGAAGTTGCGATAGAGCTTGGCCAAAGTCCTCTTCAGAAGGACTAGCAGCCCGAACAAACTCCACCAATTCTTCTATCTTAAAGCCAGCCCTATGGGTTGCACCTTCTAAATCCCAAGCTCGAGGTTCTTCTTGGGTCCGTTCATCCATCATGTGGTGGAAGGTCTTGACCTTATTGAAATGATAGTCACGGCTGACAAAGACCTTTTCTGAAGCCAGAACACCAAAATGTTCCAGAGCCTTGTGGATTCCGTCTTGCTGATTGCTGGTTGTGATATGCTTGGCAACTTCCTTAACACTGCTACTACCATTTCCCATAGCAACGGACATACCGACACCAGCCAGCATTTCAAGGTCGTTATCCGAATCACCAAAAGCCATGACTTGGTTGAGATCAAAACCATATTCTTTCCCAACTCGGCGAATACCTTCCAACTTAGAGTTTCCTTGATTGATGACATCCGCTGCAAAAGGATTGCTACGTGTCAATTTCAAGTCTTCAAAATCAGCTGCCGCCTTATCAGATTCTTCTGGTGTCATCAGCATCAAAACTTGGTAGATAGGCTGATTCATCAGATGAAGCAGGTCTTCTTCCTTTTGGGGGACAACCTTGCTGACCATACGATTAAAGGAATGACTCACTGTCCGAGTTAAAACTGAGGGAACGAAGCGACTAATTCGTTGAGAAAAAGATCCCAGACCAAAAGACATGATTTTAGAACCCAGCATAGCCTCCTTGGTCCCTAGGGCAATCTCCTTGCCCTCTTTTTTAGCATAGCTAATTAACTGGCGCAAATGTAACTTGGAAATTGGGCTCGTAAACAAGACTCTTTCTTTAGTAAAGATATACTGGCCATTGTAGGTTACCGCAAAATCCAGATCCAAATCGTCCATCAATTCCTTGACAAAAAAAGGTCCTCGCCCCGTTGCTACGCCAACCAGCACCCCTTGTTCTTTGACAATCTTAATCGCGTCCTTAGTGGATTTCAAAACACTCTTGCGATCGTTGACCAAGGTTCCATCGATATCAAAAAAAACAGCTTTGACTTCCATCCTATCCCAATCTCCCCTTTTGTGATACAATGATTATACCACATTTCAGAAAGAGTGAGTAAATCATGCCTAAGAAAATCCTTGTTTTACATACTGGTGGGACTATTTCCATGCAGGCCGATGCTTCTGGCGCTGTTGTGACGAGTTCGGATAATCCCATGAACCATGTGTCCAATCCTCTCGAAGGAATCCAAGTCCACGCCCTAGACTTTTTTAACCTGCCAAGCCCCCACATCAAACCCAAGCATATGCTGGCCCTCTACCAAAAAATCAAAGAGGAAGCTGCTAACTACGATGGGGTAGTAATCACACATGGAACCGATACTTTGGAAGAAACAGCCTATTTCCTTGATACCATGGACGTTCCCCACATGCCCATCGTTCTAACAGGGGCCATGCGCAGCTCCAATGAACTCGGTAGTGACGGAGTTTATAATTACCTAAGTGCTTTGCGAGTGGCTAGCGATGACAGGGCTGCTGATAAAGGGGTTTTGGTTGTTATGAACGATGAAATCCACGCTGCCAAGTATGTTACCAAAACACATACGACCAACGTCAGCACCTTCCAGACTCCAACACACGGGCCACTTGGCCTGATTATGAAACACGAAATCCTCTACTTTAAAACAGCTGATCCCCGTGTCCGCTTTGACCTCGATCACATACAAGGATTAGTTCCTATCATCTCAGCTTATGCTGGTATGACAGATGAGCTGATTGATATGCTGGATTTGGAACAATTGGACGGTTTGATTATCCAAGCCTTCGGAGCCGGTAATATTCCCAAGGAAACGGCTCAAAAATTAGAAAGCCTCCTACAAAAAGGAATCCCAGTCGCCCTGGTTTCCCGATGCTTTAACGGTATTGCAGAACCTGTTTATGCCTACCAAGGTGGGGGCGTGCAGTTGCAAAAATCTGGTGTCTTTTTTGTTAAAGAACTCAACGCCCAAAAAGCCCGCTTAAAACTCCTCATCGCCCTCAATGCTGGATTAAAAGGACAAGCCTTAAAAGACTATATGGAAGGCTAACCTCTTCTCTAGAAAGCAAAATCAGGAAATCTTTACAATCCCCTGATTTTTTCTATTTACGTTTTCGTGTTGAACGACGTTCTGTCAATCCATGAGGTAAGAGAACTTCACGTTCTTCCAACTCTTCCTTGTGCATAATCTTCGTCAACATACGCATACTGATGGCACCAAGGTCATAAAGAGGTTGGGCAATAGTTGTCAAGTTTGGACGGGTAAAGCGTGAGATTTGTGAATCATCACTAGTAATGATTTCAAACTCTTCTGGTACTGACACACCGTGGTCAGCCAAACCATTCAAGACACCTGCTGCCAATTCATCACCTGTTACAACTACTGCAGTTGCATTTGAGGAAATCAAGCGTTCTGCCAAGGCATAGCCATCTTCATAAGTGTATTTAGATTCAAATACCAATCCTTCGCTATAAGGAATACCTGTTTTTTTCAAGGCTTCCTTGTAGCCAACCAAACGAACCTTACCATTGATGTCATCCACTAGTGGACCGCTGACAAAAGCAATGCGCTTATTTTCTTTAGCGAGGTAGGTCATTGCATCAATCGTAGCTTGTTTGTAGTCAATATTGACACTTGGAAGCTGATGTTCTACATCCACAGTTCCCGCAAGAACAACTGGTGTCCGAGAACGAGAAAACTCTGAACGAATTTTTTCAGTCAAGTGGTACCCCATAAAGATGATACCATCCACTTGCTTAGAAAACAGTGTATTGACAACTGAAACTTCCTTGTCATCATCCTCATCACTATTGGCAAGAACGATGTTATACTTATACATTTTAGCGATATCATCAATCCCTTTAGCAAGTGTTGAGAAATAGCCATTGGTAATATTTGGGATTACAACACCGACAGTGGTTGTCTTTTTACTTGCAAGACCACGCGCCACGGCATTTGGACGGTAATCCAAACGATCAATCACCTCAAGCACTTTTTTACGGGTGTTCTCTTTTACATTCTTGTTGCCATTGACTACACGGCTAACTGTCGCCATTGAAACTCCTGCTTCACGGGCGACATCATAAATCGTTACTGTATCGTCTGTATTCATTCCATTTCCTTTCTATATCATACCTCACGAGACTCTAAAAAGAGACGGTATGAAAATTTCGTTTTCATGCTTCTACTTATTCCATTTTATCACTATTTGTAAACACTTTCAAGTGTTTTTTGAAGATTGTTTGAAAAAAATTTCATAGAAAGCCTAAGTTTTAAAGAAAAAAATCACCTTTTCTTGATTTTTAATCCTAATTGCTGTATGATAAGGGAAAAGAAAGGGGGCAGAGATATGGCTTTTACCAATACCCAGATGCGGTCGGCTAGTTTTGGCATTGTTACCAGCTTGCCCGATGATGTCATTGACTCTTTTTGGTATATCATCGATCATTTCTTAAAAAATGTCTTTGAATTGGAAGAAGAACTTGAGTTTCAATTGCTTAATAACCAAGGAAAAATTACCTTCCACTTCTCAAGCCAACACCTCCCTACAGCCATTGATTTTGATTTTAATCATCCTTTCGACCCTCTTTATCCTCCGAGAGTATTGATTTTAGATATGGATGGTAGAGAAACTATCCTCCTTCCAGAAGAAAATGACCTATTTTAAAAACTCTAGCTTCTCGGCGCAAACTGCTGAGGAACTAGAGTTTTTCTATTTTTTCAAAGCATCATACAAGTTGCGGATAGGTTGCTTTAATGTCGGATGGATAAAATGAGGCGCAATTTCTTGTAAAGACTCAAGAACAAAGAGGCGTTCTGCTATGTAAGGATGAGGCAAGATGAGGTCGTCTGTATAAATGACCTGGTCCTCCACAAAGAGCAGGTCCAAATCAATCAAGCGAGGTCCCCAATGCACCTCTCGAACCCGTCCCATTTCTGACTCAATGGCTAATAATGTTTCTAACAAGACTGATGCTGGTAGCCAGGTTTCTACTTCAATCACCTGATTGACAAAGCTATCCTGCTCCACTCCACCCCAAGGCTCCGTCGCTAAGACACTGGACTCTTTGAGAATATGGATGCCACGAGCTTGCAGTTTGTCAATGGCTTGCTCCAAGTTTGCTTGTTTGTCTCCCATATTGCTTCCTAGAGCGATAAAGGCCCGCTGCTTACGGCGCTGGATGGTTACTGAGCAAGTATCTAGTGGCAAATGAACTGGCGCCCAAGGTTTTTTCAGTTCCAACTTGATTTCTTGGACAAGAGGATAGGTCTCAAAAGTACGTTCTACCAATTTGTAAGCTACCGTTTCAATCAAGTCCTCAGTGGTTTCCTGAAACCAAGTCGTCCACTGCTGACACAATTCTCCATAATGGACAGAGGCTGTTAAATCCAAGTCTGTCGCTGCCTTGGTCATATCATAGGATAGGATGGCTGAAACGACAAACTTCTGCCCCAATTCTTTCTCACTAGGAAACAGACCATGGTAGGCAAAAATTTCCAAATCTTTAATCTGCAGTTGATCCATAACTAGTCCTTTCTAGAAAAATCCGCCCAAAGCGGATTCTTTTTATACTCAATGAAAATCAAAGTGCAAACTAGGAAGCTGACGTGGTTTGAATTTGATTTTCGAAGAGTATTATAGTCCCATTAAACGATAAGCCTGATCTCGGAGGTCTTTATCTGTTTCAAATAGACCACGAGCTACTGTCGTCAAGGTTGCAGTGCCTGGCTTTCTGACACCACGCATGCTCATACACATATGTTCTGCCTCAATAACAACAAAGGCTCCCTTAGCGCCTAGATACTCCATCAAGGCATCGGCCACTTCAATATTCAAACGCTCTTGAATTTGTGGTTTTTTAGAATAAACTTCAACCGTACGGGCTAGCTTAGACAAGCCTGCCACACGACCATCTGGAATATAAGCAATGTGAGCTTTCCCATAAAATGGCAAGAAGTGGTGTTCACACATGGTGTGGAAAAAGATATCCTTTTCCACTACCATATTGTCATCGATAATCTCAAAGTATTTTGACAGATGTTCCTCAGCAGTTTGGCCAAGACCTGAAAAAATCTCTTGGTACATACGGGCTACACGAGCAGGTGTTTCCTGCAAGCCCTCGCGGTTAGCGTCCTCACCGACAGCCTCGATAATCATTTTTACAGCCGTTTCAATCTTTTGTGTATCCATTCTCGTTCTTCCTCTCCATCAGATAGGCTCTCACTTGGCTCAAGAAATATAAGGAACCCGTGACAATCCTAACTGTTTGTTTCTCTTCATTTTTATCTGTCAATTTCTGCTCTAGAAAATCCTGCCAACTTTGGTAATTGAGATTTCTAGATTTGGCTGCCTCTTTCAGCACGTTTTCATCAGTTGCCCGACTATCGTCAAAATGGGTTAAAGTCAATTGACTATTTGGCACCGTCTCTAGCAAATCCAGCATATCGTCCAAGGCCTTGGTTTTAATACACGTAAAGAGGATTTCCTTATGATAATCCGCAAAGCGTTCTTGCAAGGTTGCTAATAAAGCCTTGATAGCATGGGAATTGTGGGCCCCATCCAAAAGCAACAATGGGTCGCTAGACACGACCTCCAAACGCCCTGGCCAACTTGTTTCTTCCAAGGCTTGAGCAAGCAAGTCATTGCTTGCTAGTTCTCGACCATCCTCTTGACAAAATGTATCAAGTAAAGTTATGGCCATCCCAGCATTCTCTATCTGGTGCAAACCAATCAAACCAGTCTGGAAGCGGCCTTGTCTGATAGAACTGGTATAATCAAATATTTCACCCGTTACCACACTCTCTTGGTGACTGACCTGGTAATCTTTCCCATATCGTATTCTCGGTGCATCTTTCCCTTCCGCAATGCGGTCAATAACAGTCAAGGCTTCAGGAACAATATGACCTGTCACCAAGGGAATACCTTGTTTGATAATACCAGCCTTCTGCTCTGCTATGGCTTCCAAGGTGTTACCTAAAAGGGCTACATGGTCCAATCCAATGGTCGTAATTCCTGTTAAAATAGGCTGGCAAACATTGGTACTATCCAAAAGTCCGCCCATACCGACTTCCATGATGGCCACGTCTACTTGCTCTGAGGCAAAGTAATCATAGGCTATGGCTGTGATAATCTCAAACTCGGTTGTCCCCTGCAAATTGACAGCCGATTCCCCTTCCAGCAAAGACTGATAGTCCGTCATAAGGGCTTCTAGTCTCTCTTCTGGAATAGATTCCCCATTGATGCTAATCTGATCTGTATAATGAATGAGATAGGGCGAGCTGAACACCCCTACTCTCAGGCCTAGCTTTTCCAGCATCTCTTTCAAAAAAGCAATGGTAGACCCCTTGCCATTGGTCCCTCCAATATGGATAACCTTAAGTTTGAGATGGGGATTGCCACGTAAAGCTAGGAGTTCTACCATTCGCTCCAAACCAAAATGTGGTTGGTCCGTCCGATAGTGGGCAATCCACTGATTGTTTTGAATTTCGTTCATCTTATTTATATTGTTTTAAATCTAGATTTTCTGCATCATCTGCCAAACGAATGGCTGACGCAATTTCAACCGCCATCCTATGACTTGCTACGTCATGCACGCGTACTACTTCCACACCCTGTCTCGCAGCGATACTGGTTACATGAGCCGAAGCTGTGTCCCGATTGCGGAAACCAAGTTCGGCCTCAGGATTGACTTCAAAACCATTTTCTTCTAGGATATTGATGACAAATCGCTTGCGCGAAACTCCAAGAAAAATTGGATAGCCTTGCTGGTGTAGTTTATCCAGATCACGTAGAAGGAGCAGATTTTCTTTCTTTGTCAGACCAAAGCCAATTCCTGGATCCAACATGATATTTTCTTGTGCAATACCAGCTTGATTCGCTCTCACTAGTGCTCGTTCAAAGAAAGCCTCCATCAAGTCTTCAATTGGCATTTTTTCAAAGTCAGCTAACTCTTCCTCTGTAAAAGCTTGCCCAAAACCAAAATGAGGAAATATGCGCGAACTAGGGTGCTGAGGTCGAGCCATGACTGGATTAAACATGATGACTACTTTCGCACCAACCTTAGCAACCACATCCGCCATTTTCTCATCTCCCATGAGACCCGTAATGTCATTTACCAGATTGGCACCAGCAGCCAAGGCAGCTTCTGCCACCTGACTTTTCCATGTATCGACGGAAATGAGGACATCACTTTCCTCACGGATAGTTTTAATCACTGGAACAACACGCTGGATTTCCTCTTCTATCTCAACATAGCTACTACCCGGCCGAGTCGATTCTCCACCAATATCTAGCATGCTCGCTCCTTCTGCTATCAATTTACGAGCCTGCTGGAGTGCCTGCTCAAGAGCAAAAAATTGACCACCGTCCGAAAAAGAGTCTGGGGTTACATTGATAATTCCGCAAATAGCTGTCTTTGCATGATTGGCTTTACTTGACATATCGGTCACTCCCTCAAGGCTTTTCACCATATTATTTCTCTATTTTACCATAAAAAGAAAAAGATGGACACGATTGCATTCATCTTTCCCTAGTAGAAAGAGGTCAGTTCCTACATGAAAACTTTCTAAACAGAAATCCCTAATGTCCAACTCATGATCACCACAAGAGCCAACAAACAGAAAGCAACCCCATTAACAATCATGTGAAGTAAGATCGACATTTCCAAACGTTGGGTCTTGTAGGCTGTCCAAGACAGAACGGTTGACATACCTCCATAAATCAATAAAGAAGGGAAATTATAGTAGATTGAATCTGGAATAGTACGTTATAACTGTTAAAATATTTCTAGAAATTAATTTTACTTTCCTAATCGATTTGTTCACATCTTGTTTCAATCTACTATACTTGGTTGATGTAATAAAGCAAAAACAATCGTACCGACTACAAATCCCAAGTTCTCCTTACCTCGGAAAATCTTTTTAGGAACAATCCCACGACACAAGATTTCCTCACAAATCGGAGCAAGCAAGGCTAGCAAGAAGAAGCTGGAAATCAGAGAACTATTCTGAACCATATCGTTAATCTGAGATTGGTTACCTGTTGTCGTCTCATTTGACAGTTGCAATAAAATGGAACCAAGTATATTTGACCCGATAATGACTAGATAACTCAAGCCCAAACGTGCCAAATCCTTAGCTCTAAAAAAAGAAAAATTAAAACTTGCTAATTGCGTTTTACGAGCTCCTATAATAAACAGTGCCAGAACCACAATTGAAATACCAGCAACTATCAGCCCTGACAGTAACAGGGGTACTTCTTTTAAGGTCAAAATAGAGATAACCACTACGGGAATCTGATATACAAGGACGGCAAGTAAAAAGACCAAAAGCCAACCTGCACGATTCAACAATTCTTTCCACATACTTTTCTCTTTCATCACCGATCTCCTTTGTATTAAAAAAGGGGAAAATCCCCCTGGGTAATTTTGTTATAAGGCCATACTGATGTAGTTCAGGATAAACAAGGCATCCAAAACCCAAATCATGACATGAACATCTTTAGCTTGACCTTTGACAAGCTTAGTCAAAGTGTAAGTCAAGAAACCAACTGCAATCCCTTGAGTGATAGAGTAGCTTAATCCCATAAAGATAGATGTGAAGAAGGCAGGAACTGCTTCAGACATATCATCCCAATGGATATTTTTCAAGCTAGCCAACATCATAATCCCAACGATAATCAAGATTGGAGCTGTAGCGGCTGTTGGTACGACAGCTAGAAGTGGGCTAAAGAAGCTTGAAATTGCAAAACAGATTGCCACAACCAAGGCTGTCAAACCAGTACGTCCACCTGCACCGATACCGGCAGCAGATTCAACATAAGTCGTTACGTTCGAAGTACCAGCGATGGCACCAATTGAAGTACCAATCAAGTCAGAGTAAAGAGCCTTGTCTAACTTAGCTGATTGGTGATTTTCACCATTTGTCGCTACAATACCGACTTTTTCACCTGTACCAATCAAGGTACCAATTGTATCAAAAATATCTGTCAACGAGAAGGCCAGAATAGCCATAAGTGTTTCCGGTAGACGAGCAGTGTCTGAGATTAAAGCACCCAATCCTTGTGATCCAAGTGCTGCACCAAAGATTGTCTTCAAGTCTTCAAAGGCTGCAACAACATGGTTATTAGCAAAATCGATACTAGACAAATCTACCAAACCAACTGCAATAGCAAGAACAGTTGTTGTCAAGATAGAGAGGATAATTCCCCCTTTAATCCCTTTAATGACAAAGAAGATCGTAATGGCAAGTCCTGCAAGAGCCACCAAAACAGCTGGATTATTAAAGCTGGCCAATCCTGGAACCGCTGACGCATTTGCTGTAATCGCTGCTTGAGCTTTGTCAGCACCTTCTCCTGCAACCGTGTAATTTCCTGGATCGATAGAGAATTTCAAAAGTCCAGCATTCTTAATCCCCACGTAAGCAAGGAAGACACCGATACCAGCTGAAATTGCTGAGCGAAGGGCGTTTGGAATCGATTCAATGATCATTTTACGAACATTTGTTAAGGTAATAATCAATGAGATGACCCCACAGATGAAGACCATAGCCAAGGCTTCTTGCCATGAATAGCCAAGCCCAAATACAACTGTAAATGTAAAGAAGGCATTTAGTCCCATACCTGGCGCTTGAGCGTATGGCAGGTTAGCATAGAAGGCCATCATCAAGGTACCTGCTACTGCACCAATAATCGTGGCTAGGAAGACACCCTGAGCAGGCATTCCTGTTTGCGAAAGGATTTGTGGGTTTACAAAGAGAATATAACTCATTGCAAAGAAAGTTGTTAAACCAGCGAGAACCTCTGTACGAACGTCTGTACCGTTCTCTTTTAGTTTAAATAATTTGTCCATTATCAATCTCCTTTTAATTTTTACGAACAATAATAGAATTATATCATTTATCATTCACTTTTTCAATATCTTTGTTTGATTTATTTAAGAATTTGATGAAATTTCATTTTTGGTTTCGAATCTGCTTTTCTGCCTGCTTTTTGTTATAATAGAAGACATCTTATCTGAAAAGACACTAGAAAGGTTTATATGACGAAGAAAATTATTGCAGTTGACCTGGATGGAACCCTGCTCAACTCAGACAGTCAAATTTCTGACTTTACCAAAAAAACCATTAAAAAAGTTGCTGAAAAAGGCCATCAGGTTATTATTACGACAGGTCGCCCTTGCCGCATGTCAAAAGATTTATACCACGAGCTAGGCTTAGACACTCCTATGATTAATTTCAACGGCTCCCTCACTCATTTACCAGACCGAATTTGGGACTTTGAAAAGTGTTTGACGGTAGACAAAAAATATCTTTTAGACATGGTTCAACGTTTAGAAGATATTCAAGCCGATTTTATCGCTGGAGAATATCGTAAAAAATTCTACATTACAAATCCTAATGAAGAAATTGCCAATCCCAAACTATTTGGTGTAGAAGCTTTCCAGCCTGAAAATCAATTTCAGCCTGAATTGGTGACCAAGGATCCTAACTGTATTCTGTTGCAGACCAGAGCCAGTGACAAGTATGCCTTGGCAAAAGAAATGAACGCCTTCTACCAGCATCAACTTTCTATTAATACTTGGGGTGGTCCGCTCAATATCCTTGAATGTACCCCAAAAGGTGTCAACAAGGCCTTCGCCTTAGACTACTTGCTTAAAGTAATGAACCGTGACAAAAAAGATTTGATTGCTTTTGGAGATGAACACAATGATACCGAAATGCTAGCTTTTGCTGGGAAAGGCTATGCAATGAAAAATGCCAACCCAGAGCTACTCCCTTATGCCGATGAGCAAATTTCTCTGACCAATAACCAAGACGGTGTTGCCAAAACCCTGCAAGATTTATTCTTATAGTCTATTCTGACCAGCTTGCGAGCTGGTCTTTGTGCTCTTTTCAAAGTCTCATCAACCAGTTAATCGATTGTTCTATTTTTTACCTCCAAAACCTTGGAAAGGCTTTCTTTTGTGATATACTTCACATACAAATACAAGAGAGCTCGTCACACTCGACTCTGTTGAAACATAATCAATCCAGTCCTGTTGTCCCTGTTCTCGGCCAATATCAAGGAGGATAGCTATGAAAGCTGTTGTTGTAAATCCAGAAAGCACTGGTGTTGCTGTTGAAGAAAAAGTACTCCGTCCACTTGAAACTGGAGAAGCACTTGTAGAGATTGAATACTGTGGTGTTTGCCACACTGACCTCCACGTTGCCCACGGTGACTTTGGTCAAGTACCAGGACGTGTTCTAGGACACGAAGGTGTTGGTATCGTTAAGGAAATTGCTCCAGATGTTAAAAGCCTTAAAGTCGGCGACCGTGTCAGCGTTGCTTGGTTCTTTGAAGGATGTGGTACTTGCGAATACTGTACAACTGGCCGTGAAACTTTTTGCCGTACAGTAAAAAATGCCGGCTACTCAGTAGACGGTGGCATGGCTGAACAATGTATCGTAACAGCAGACTATGCTGTTAAAGTTCCTGACGGACTTGATCCAGCCCAAGCTTCTTCTATTACATGTGCTGGGGTAACAACCTATAAAGCCATTAAGGAAGCCAAAGTTGAACCTGGCCAATGGGTTGTTTTTTACGGTGCTGGTGGACTTGGTAACCTAGCTGTTCAATATGCTAAAAAAGTATTCAATGCTCATGTCATCGCAGTTGATATCAACAACGACAAACTTGCCCTTGCAAAAGAAGTCGGTGCGGATATCGTTATTAACGGACTAGAAGTTGAAGATGTACCAGGACTCATCAAGGAAAAAACAAATGGAGGTGCTCACTCAGCTGTCGTAACTGCTGTATCTAAAGTTGCCTTCAATCAGGCTGTTGACTCAGTTCGTGCTGGTGGTCGCGTAGTCGCTGTTGGTCTTCCTTCTGAAATGATGGAACTCAGCATCGTGAAAACAGTTTTAGATGGAATCCAAGTCATCGGTTCTCTTGTAGGAACTCGTAAAGACTTGGAAGAAGCCTTCCAATTCGGTGCAGAAGGTTTGGTAGTTCCAGTTGTTCAAAAACGTCCAGTAGAAGATGCTTTTTCCATTTTCGACGAAATGGAAAAAGGTCAAATCCAAGGACGAATGGTACTCGACTTCACCCACTAATCTAATAGAAACCTATTTTAAAAGTTGGAATGCACTTCCAACTTTTCTATATTAAATTTTAAAATAAGAATTCAAAAGAACCTCTCCAAAACTCAATATATCAATATTTTCAGATGTAATCTTTTTAATTATTTTATGATAAATAGTTGATTTTTAGATGAAAACGGTTTATACTAAAAAAGTCTTAAAGTTTTCTTAAAAGAAAACTGAAACAACAAAAAGGAGGAATGACAATAATGAGTATCGGAATCATTATTGCGAGCCACGGCGAATTTGCTGCGGGTATTCATCAGTCAGGATCTATGATCTTTGGTGAACAAGAAAAGGTTCAAGTTGTAACCTTTATGCCAAATGAAGGTCCAGATGATCTTTACGCTAAATTCAACAACGCTGTGGCTGCATTTGACGCAGAAGATGAGGTTCTAGTATTGGCTGACCTTTGGAGTGGATCTCCATTCAACCAAGCTAGCCGCGTGATGGGAGAAAATCCTGAGCGTAAGTTTGCCATCATCACAGGGCTTAACTTGCCGATGTTGATCCAAGCCTACACTGAGCGCCTTATGGACGCTACTGCAGGTGTGGATAAAGTCGCTGCGAATATTATTAAAGAAGCCAAAGATGGCATCAAAGCTCTTCCAGAAGAGCTCAATCCAGTTGAGGAAGGGGCTAGTGCTGCGGCTGCTCCAGTTGCCCAAGCTGCTATTCCAGAAGGAACTGTTATCGGAGACGGTAAATTGAAAATCAATCTTGCCCGTCTTGACACACGTCTTCTTCACGGACAAGTCGCAACTGCTTGGACACCAGATTCAAAAGCAGACCGTATCATCGTTGCTTCAGATAACGTTGCAAACGACGAATTGCGTAAAGAATTGATCAAGCAAGCTGCTCCTAACGGAGTAAAAGCGAACGTTGTACCAATCAAAAAATTGATTGAAGTTGCAAAAGATCCTCGTTTTGGTAACACACATGCTCTTATCTTGTTTGAAACACCTCAAGATGCCCTTCGTGCCATCGAAGGTGGCGTGCCAATCAAGACCCTTAACGTTGGTTCTATGGCCCACTCAACAGGTAAAACAATGATCAATAACGTCTTGTCTATGGACAAAGATGATGTTGCAACATTTGAAAAAATGCGTGACCTCGGTGTTGAATTTGATGTACGTAAAGTACCAAACGACACGAAAAAAGATTTGTTTGACTTGATTAAGAAAGCAAACGTCCAATAATTTTAATCTGTTTTACCATTTTTGAAAACAGGATTAAATACTTTATTAAAACTAAATAGAAAAGGAATAAAACCATGTCAGATATTTCAATCATTTCTGCTATCTTGGTTGTAGTTGTTGCCTTCTTTGCTGGTCTTGAAGGTATCCTCGACCAATTCCAAATCCATCAACCTCTTGTTGCTTGTACTTTAATCGGTCTTGTAACTGGTCACCTCGAAGCGGGTATTATTCTTGGTGGTAGTCTCCAAATGATTGCTCTTGCTTGGGCAAATATCGGAGCTGCCGTAGCACCAGACGCTGCACTTGCCTCTGTTGCTGCTGCTATTATTTTGGTTAAAAGTGGTGACTTCACTCAAAAAGGTATCAACTTTGCCTTCTCTACTGCTGTACCTCTAGCTATTGCTGGACTTTTCCTTACAATGATTGTTCGTACAATCTCAACTGCACTTGTTCACGCTGGTGACAAAGCTGCTTCTGAAGGAAACTTCGCAGCAATTGAACGTTTTCACTTTATCGCCCTCCTTCTCCAAGGATTACGTATTGCATTCCCAGCTGCGCTTCTTTTAGCTATTCCATCTTCTTCAGTACAAAGTATTCTTGAAGCAATGCCTGATTGGTTAAATGGTGGTATGCAAGTTGGTGGTGCCATGGTTGTTGCCGTTGGTTACGCTATGGTTATCAATATGATGGCTACTCGCGAAGTATGGCCATTCTTCGCAATCGGTTTTGCACTTGCTGCGATTTCTCAATTGACTTTGATTGCCCTCGGTGTCATCGGTGTTGCCCTTGCCTTCATCTACCTTAACCTTTCAAAACAAGGTGGTAACGGTGGCGGCGGAGCTGCAACTTCTAACGACCCAATCGGTGATATCCTAGAAGACTACTAGAAAGGGGAACAATCATGACTGAAAAACTTCAATTATCACAATCAGATCGTAAAAAAGTTTGGTGGCGTTCACAATTCCTTCAAGGTTCTTGGAATTACGAGCGTATGCAAAATATGGGGTGGGCCTATGCTCTTATCCCAGCATTGAAAAAACTTTACACTACTAAAGAAGATCGTGCTGCTGCGCTTGAGCGCCATATGGAATTCTTTAACACACATCCATACGTTGCTGCTCCAATTATCGGTGTAACCCTTGCTCTTGAGGAAGAAAAAGCAAGCGGTACACCTGTCGAAGACAAAGCGATTCAAGGGGTTAAAATCGGTATGATGGGACCTCTTGCTGGTATTGGTGATCCAGTGTTCTGGTTTACTGTACGTCCTATCTTAGGTGCTCTTGGTGCTTCACTTGCCTCTGCTGGTAATATCCTCGGACCAATCATCTTCTTTGTTGGTTGGAACCTCATTCGTATGTCATTCTTATGGTATACACAAGAGTTAGGTTACAAATCAGGTAAAGAAATTACTAAAGATATGTCTGGTGGTATCTTGAAAGACATCACTAAAGGAGCATCTATCCTTGGTATGTTCATCCTTGCCGTTCTTGTACAACGTTGGGTATCTATCAACTTCACTGTTAACCTTCCTGGTAAACAATTGGCTGAAGGTGCCTACATCAACTTCCCAGAAGGACCTGTAACAGGTGGAGAATTGAAGGGAATTCTTGGTCAGGCTCTTAGTGGTTTGAGCTTGGATAGCGTTCAACCACAAACACTTCAAGGTCAGTTGAACTCATTGATTCCAGGATTGATGGGACTTCTCCTTACTTTCCTCTGTATGTGGTTGCTTAAGAAAAAAGTATCACCAATCGCAATCATCCTTGCTCTCTTTGCAGTAGGTATTGCAGCTCGTTTCTTCGGTATCATGTAATCAAGCAACTTAAAAGGAACCAGGTTCTAAAATCTGATTCCTTTTTTCTATGCTTTTATACTCTTCGAAAATCTCTTCAAACCACGTCAGCGTCGCCTTACTGTACTCAAGTACAGCTTGCGGCTAGCTTCCTAGTTTGCTCTTTGATTTTCATTGAGTATTATTCTGCCAAGGCTCCCATTGGATCCCAAGGTGCAAGTACAATTGGTTCTGCATCATAAGCAGCTTGTTCTTCTGCTGTCAGCAATTCCTTACGGACAACGATTTGGTAAGTGTATTCGTCCATCCAAGCGTCTGAGGCAACAAAGTAACCATCTGTACCGACCTTGTCTCCCCATGAGTTTTCAACCTTCCACTTGGTTGACTTCCCATTTTCGTCCAAATCTACACCTGTCAAGACCATGGCGTGGGTCATCAAGCTTTCGCTGTAGTCCAAACGTCCAGCCTTGTCTTGAGTGAGTTTAATGTCCATGCTTGATTCAAAGTCATAAACATCTGTCGCAAGGATTCCAGCTTTTCGGTTGCTGAGTTGGCCGACATCTGAACCAAACCAAACAGTTTCTCCTGTTTGCATTTGAGCAATCGCCAATTCTTTCAAGCGCTCCATAGGTACGTTGATGTAGCGAACTGCACGGCTACCAACCACATTTCCTAACATCTCAACTGTGTAAGATTTACCATAAGGCTTGTCAACAGTGGGAGCATTGATAACAGAAACGTAGTCTTCTAGAGGAAGATTGACATATTTCTTGTAAAATTCTTGTGGCGTAATACCCTTTTCACTTTGATAATTGTTATCCTTATCGCGATAAGCAAAGTCAAATTTACGTGGTGGAAGGCCTAGTGACATAGCAAGGAAATTAAAGATTTCTTGCAAGAGGTCTTCTTTCTTAGCTTGAACAGTTGCTTTGTCTGCACCAGAAGCAAGCAAGTCACGCAAGATTTGAGCATCTTGGCGAAGCAATTTGTTAAGGATTGCATTTAGCTCACGGCTGCTGCTAGATGAAACAGACTCAGGATAAACAGACTTAGGAACGACACCGTATTTCTCAAAGAGGGCTACGACCATATCCCACTGTCCACCGTCTTGTTGTGGAGTTTGGAGTAGGAAGCTAACCTTACGGCTCGTCAATTCTTGGTCTGCAGTCGCAATGACTTGCTCCAAGAACCAGTTAGATTTTTCATACTTGTCCCAGAAGAAAGTGTGGGCTTGTGACAATTCAAAGTTTTCCAATTTGTATTGAGAGATGAGTTTGTGACGGAAGGTGTTGAGAGCTGCAAACATCCAGCAACGACCAGACGCTTTCTGGTTGGTTACCTTGTCCTTGGTCAAATCCAATGAGAAAACAGGGGTGTTGTCTACATGGCTTTGGCGACGTTCTAGGGCTGCAAAAATTCCATTATGGCTAGCAGCATTTTCAATCGCTTGGTATTTGACATTTGCTTCATAGTTGGCAAATAATTTATCAGTAAATGATTCTTGAATCGCGTTCATAGATTCCTCCTTTTATTCTACAGTCTATTATAACGCTTTTCACAAAGTAAGCAACTGAAAAACATAAAAGGCAAGGATATTCTTCCTCACCTTTTCGAATATAAATCAAATTAAGCAATACTAGCAAGTAGAATTTCTAACTCTTCCTTGGTCAAGCGACGCCATTCTCCTCTTTGCAAGTTCTCATCTAACATCAGAGTTCCCATAGTCAAACGCTGTAGGTCTACTACTTCCTTGCCACAGTAGCCCACCATACGCTTGACCTGATGAAACTTCCCTTCTGCAATGGTCACACGGATTTTGCTTTGATTCTTTTCTGTATCTATGGAAATAATCTCCAGTCTAGCAGGCTGACAGGTAAAGTCTTTGAGCGGAATCCCCTTAGAAAATGTCTCCACGTCTTCTTGGCTTATGATGCCCTTGACTTGCACCAGATAGGTCTTATCCACATGACGCTTAGGTGAAAGAAGAGCATGGGCCAACTGACCATTATTGGTCAAGAGTAGGAGACCATGTGTATCGATATCCAAGCGCCCTACTGGGAAAACTCCCTTGCTTCGAGCCACATCATCCAACAAATCTAGAACCGTTCTGTGCTTGGAATCCTCTGTCGCTGAAATAACTCCTTGGGGCTTGTTCATCATGTAATAGACAAACTCCTCGTACTCCATCACTTGACCATCAAAGCGAATCTCATCTCTTTCTTCATCAATCTGCAATTTAGCTGATTTTTCTTTTTTATAGTCATTTAGTTTTAAAAAAGCACTTTAAACATTCAAAAATATTTGGAACTTTCCTTAATAAATCTGTCACTTTCTTTTTCAAGATAGCCCAAGCTTGCTCAATAGGATTCAAATCTGGTGAATAAGGTGGTAGAGGTAAGAAAAAGTACTTATCTTGAATGCAAAGTTCATCCAATATGTTCTTGGGATGAAAACTAGCATTGTTCATGACAATGACATGAGGTGTCTTCAAAGCAGGCAGGAGTTGCGTTTTGAATCACTCCACAAAGAAATCGCTCATCATACTTTCCTTGTAAATCATGGGAGCTATAAACTCTCCGTTTACTTGTCCTGCAACAATTAAAGTCCGCTCAAAACGCCGTCCACTAATCTTTTCATAGACTTTCTCCCCTCTAAGAGCAGCCCGTGCATAAGGACGATAGAGGTAGCGGTCAATTCCCGTTTCGTCAATATATACGACTGGTAAATCTTTTAGATTATCCAAAATATCAAGAAACTCAGCGACTTTCTCTGGATCTTGTTCCTTAAAGCTAGTCGTCTTTTTTTAAAGTGACATGAATCTGCTTTAAAGCTGCCCATACTGAAGGGACAGCGCAAGCAAAATGTGCCGCAATTTCCCGTAAGAAAGCATCTGGATGAGCCTCTACAAAGGCTTTCAATTCCTCTAAAGGAATCTTTCGCTTTTTGACGACTCGCTTTTTCCGCTCTAAGTGTCCTTGTTCACGTAATTTCTTTTCCCACGTGAAGAGAGTTCTGACGCCAACATCAAAAACTTTAGCTGCCTCGACATGGCTGTGTCCTTCTTTGATGTAATCTAATGCTCCTTGTTTAAAATCTGTACTATATGCCATAGCTTTATTATAACATGCTTGTTTAAAACTAAGAAACTATACCATTTACCGTCACGCGCCCAGCTTTAAGCAAGTTTTTGACTTCTGTCCGACTCCCTACAGCGCAGGCAACTAAAAATTTATCTAATCTCATAGAACTATTATATCATACTCAAAAGGAGGCTGGCTCAATGACCAACCTCCTTTCCTTTTCAGAGCCGGGAAGCTAACTTCCTCTTTCCCAGAAGATAGCTAACACAATCATGGCACCGAGAACTGCTGAGATAATGGCTGTACCATTTAGGCTTGGCCCCCAAGTTCCAAAAAGCAAGTGACCTAGAAAGGCACCAATCCAACCGAGAAACATTTTCCCAAAGCATCCCATACGTTCTCCACGATTGGTCAAAGCACCTGCCAAGAGTCCCACTAGGAGACCAACAAACATACTTCCTATCATCTTGGCTCCTTAATTTGCCCAATCTCCGTTACGGAAGAGAGGCACACGTGTTCCATCCTCACGGATTCCATCGATATCCATTTGGTTAGAACCAATCATAAAGTCCACGTGAACATCTGAACGGTTAAGTCCAGCAGCTTCAAGTTCTTCTTCGCTCATCTCTGCTCCACCAACAACGCTGGTCGCATAGGCTGCACCGATAGCCAAGTGGTTTGAAGCATTTTCATCGAAAAGAGTGTTAAAGAAGGTAATGCCTGACTGAGAAATTGGACTTGGATCTGGTACCAAGGCACATTCACCCAAGGCACGCGCACCAGCATTTTCAAAGACAAGGTCTTTCATGACCTGATCACCCTTTTCAGCAGTGATATCTACGATTTGTCCATCCTTGAAGGTTACCTTAATACCTTCGATGATATTTCCGTTGTAGCTAAGTGGTTTTGTAGAAGTGACATAACCATCTGCACGACGGAAGTCTGGCGCTGTGAAGACTGCTTCTGTCGGCATATTTGGCAAGAATCCTTCTCCTTGCGCATTGATAGCACCAGCTGATTCCCAAACGTGGTTCTTCGGCAAACCAAGGGTCAAATCTGTCCCTGGCGATGTGTAGTGAAGGGCTGAAAATTGCTCTTTATTAAGCATATCTGCCTTGCTCTTAAGAATGGTAGCGTGTTCTTCCCAAGCCTTAACAGGATCTGCTTCATAAACGCGACAAGTCTTGAAGATTTGGTCCCAAAGGAGATCAACTGCTTCTTCGTCGCTCGCAGCATTTGGAAAGACTTTTTTAGCCCACTCAAGTCCAGCAGCGGCTGCTACCGTCCAGCTGACCTTGTTGGATTGCGTTGCGATACGCATTGGTTTCATGGCAAGTCCCATAGCTTTAGCAGAAGCTGAAAGCTTGTCAGCACCCACTCCGTTCAAGGCACCTGGGTCAGAAGAACGAACCCCAAGACGGCTAGCTTTGTTCTCCAAGAGATAGTTCATCTCAGCAATCTTGTATTCTGGCACATTGTCCAAACGTTCCATCGGTGCATGGAGAAATTTCTCACGGTTGATGACATCATCTGTCCACTGAACGATGACCTCATGCGCACCCAAGGCATAGGCTTCTTTCACGATCAGATGCGCCAACTCCCGTTGCTCCACATCGATTGAGAGCGCCAAAGTGTGACCAGGTTGCACATTGATTCCATTCGCAACCAACAATTTCGCATATTTTTCTAGATTTTCTTTAAAATTTGGTAAAACCATTCTATTCTTCCTTTTCTATTTTTCTTTCAAAGCAGAAAATAATCCTGCTAAAGCAATAGCACCAGACAAGAGTGCTGTTGATAGAAGAATTGTCTGATCAGCAAGTTCTAATTGATATTCAAATACCTTCTCAGCCGGCTTGTCTTCCGCAAAAATTCTTAGTTTCATGAGAACCCCCTTAAAATTTATTAAAACAAATCACTATGACTGCCTGTTCTAAGCAAGTTTAAAAGCAATTCTTCCTTGTCTACTTTATAGACCAAAAGCCAATCTGGCTGGATATGACATTCACGAACTCCTTGAAAATACTTGGATGCCGTCAATTGATGATCACGATATTTGGCAGGAAGTTCTTTTTCTTGAACCAGAAAATTCAAAACTTCTTCCAGTAATTCTGCTTTCAAACCACGCTTAATAGCCAACTTAAAATCTTTTTTAAACTGTTTATGATAACGAATCTTAAGCACGCAAGTCCTCCATCAAGTCTGAGACTGATTCAAAAGACTGGCTCATATTACGATTTTGGTCTAAATCCGTTAATACCTCAAGCAACCTCCGATTTTCGTCTAGTCTGACATCGAAAGGTAAACCCTGATATTGAATGGCCTGACGAAGGAAAATATTGATAGCTGTTGTCATATCCATTCCCAGATTATTAAACACCTGTTGGGCCTGCTCCTTAACCTCACTATCCAAACGGATGCTCATGCTCGTCTTTGACATACTCTCACCCTCTTTCTATCTATTATTTTAACAAAAAAGAAGGCTAATGTAAATCTATTGGATATACATTAGCCTCTTTAAATTATGCTAGATCTGACAACTTACTTTTTACTTCCTATAAATTCGTTAACCATAGGTAAAATCTCTTTTTCCAGTCCTACAATCTGATCTGATTTCCATTTAGTCTTTTCCGTTATGGCAGCCATTATTTGTAATTTTAGACTCTGATTAGGAAAGATACCTTCTCCTTTCCATTGTTTTAATTTAGCTTCTGGATAGGAATTACCAAACCGGGAGTTCTGACTATCGGTAATGATACAAAGATTGCCAAAGGAATGTAAAAACTCCGCAGGTAATTGGCTCTCTCCATCATGTCCATTTGGATTCTGAGGATACCAATGCTCTATGGAGCGACGATATGCAAATTTGAAATGATCAAAATTAATATCCTTGTACTCTTTCTCTAATTCGGCACGATTTTTCCATAAAACATAATCTACAAAGTTAAAAGCATAAACAGGAATTGCTCCATATTTTTTGATACTTTTATCTTCAGTAAACAATCTTTCCTCAGCATATCTCACTGCCATTTTTTCAAGAAAAACCTTAAAGAGACTAGCAAATTCTGTTTGATTTAACTCTTCAATATGGTTAAAGAGGAATTGCAAGATTTCATATAACCAACGACTATCTCGATTGGCAGTAAAGGTCACAGCAAACATGGATTGGAGGAGGATAATGTTTTTATTTAAATTGTCAAAAGTATTTTTTTGAAAGTTAATTCGAATTTCATTTCGTTGATATGTCTCATACTGACCTCGTTTGATTTGCCATTCGGTTTCATTTTCTAATTGGACATTTTTTACGATAAACGTATCAAATATATGCTTCATAGTCAGAAGTAGTTGTCCAAATTGTTGGACCCATTCTCTATCTCGTCGTTCAATTTCAAAAATTTTCAATAATTTTTTATCATCAAATGTAGTTTCATCATTTCCTTCCATGATGAAAAAAACTTGAAGTAAAAATGTTGGAAAATCAATTACAGTCGTATAATTTGAAATGTCTGCTCCATTATTTACTAAGCTACTACTTTCATATTTTGTCTGAGTAATTGCATTTAGTAAACTCTGTTGCTCAATTTTTTTTACTCTTATTTTCTCAAATACACTATCCAATTTGAAGTTAGTAAATTCTTTACCAAAAATTTTCTCCCCCTCTTCATCAGTATTGTTTGGTCTACTTCGGATTTGAAAAGTTTTTATTACCGGCTTATCAAACTCTGCACAGGCATCCCAAATTCTCGCAAATTTTTGTGCCATTTCTTGATCTTCACCAAATTTAGACATCATTTGTGCCTTAAGAATCTCATGAGCCTCTAGTTGTTCGCCTCGAGAGTTGAAACGTTCGAAATAAAGATTCAAATCTAAATCTTCAGGAAGTATACTCCGAAAAATGATAACCTTATCAAAAAGATAATCAACGAAAGACTGAGGATCAAGACGGCGCTCCTCTAACACTTTTTTCAATGCATCTTTAGCATGTCCATAACCTCTAGTCAGCTCATTTTCATCGCACTCTGAAATTTTTTGCTTGGTAAATAGTTTTTGAATATTCTCATTTGATTTCTTCCGAGCTGGGAAGGTAAGATTGACAGCTTTCAATCTATCAAAACCAAACTCATGCTTCAAAGCTAAAGCAATCAAATTAAGAGCAGTTGTCCGTTGTTGCCCATCTATGATTTTGAAAATATCATTCTCTTTATTAACGACTAATGTTCCAATATAATAATTGTAATTGTCTCTATTTTCTTGAAAACTATTTTCTTGAAAAGCATCTGCTACGTCATTCAATAACTGCTCGATTTCATTATAAGTCCAAGCAAAATTTCTCTGATAAAGAGGAATAGCATAGGTATCTTCATTTAACAAACGATTAACTGATAAGCTTATATGTGTTTCTACCATTTATCTTTTTCCTCTTCTATAATCTTGTCCACAGTATAATTTTCAAATAATTCTCTATCTATCTTGATCATGAAATCATTCGGAGTGACAGCATGAGATAAAAGTTGAAATAGCTTTTGAACCTCTTTTTGTCTAAACCTTCCGCCAGCAGCATAGTTCCCAACCGTCGCATCATATATGGCTTTAGACTTAACTCTAGGGTAGTAAGACCAAATAAACAAGGTTTCTACTATCTCCTTTGATAGTTCATCTTTTCCAAATCTATCTGCGAAAAGTGAGCAAATATTTAGGAATATATTGTGACACTTGAGGTAGCGTCCTTTTGAGCTATTGTAAATGTTTAACATACCTTCTGGATAAGCTACATTTTTTTCTCCCTCTGACTCATTAGAAAGTCCTAACTCTTCATTTAAAAATTTTTTATGAACTCTAATAGTTTCATGGGCCGATTCAATATACTCAAAAAATTTACTTCCATCAATGATTGGCATAGTAATGGACATGGGGAGTTTTTCAATATGACGATACAATTCTAGATATGGAAAATTCTGATTCAAATCAACGCCTTTAAAGTCGTCAATAAAATCCTCTGTAAAACGGAGATAAGATCCATAACGCTTGTTTGTTAACCCTGTCTCTCCTCGCGACCAACGTCTCATACGAAAAAGATGTTTATCAAACAACTCTTTGAGACTTAAATCTTTATCTTCTACAAATTGCTCCCACTTTTCAACAATCTTTTCATCTTCTGAATCTTGCTTGCGAAGATGATAGGCTTTGAGCAAATCATGAGGTTCTAGAGATTTTCCTCGATTATTCTGAGAATCAAATAACTGAAAGGCTTCTGATAATCGTTTTTTGGGCATAGTAATCACAGAGACAGCACAATTCTCTAATAAAAAGTTGCAAATATCTTTTGCCTCATTTTCGCCAACTAATTGAGTTAAATTTTTCCACTCATTATAATTTTCACTCGCATGATAGCAAGATATCTCTCCAAATTCAGCACTCAACAGTTGATTAGCACCCTTATAATTCTCTAAATCATCTAATAAATGAAGAAACAAGGAAATTGAAATTAGCCGTTGCTGTCCATCGACAATATCTAAGTGTCCTTCATTTTCATGTTTATTTTCATGCAGGATAACGGATCCTATCTGATATTCCTTTTTCCCCATAGCATCTCGTAAATCATAAAAAAGATTACGGATATGTTTTCTGTTCCATTTATAAGGTCTTTGATAAGAAGGAATCCGCAAATTCCCTTTTTTCAGTAGTTCTCCAACCTTTTTAGAAGTAAATTGAATACTCATTTTATCCTCATCTATATTTATCTATCATTTCTTGAACTGTCTGCTTCATATCCTCTACTAAAATCCGAGGAGACAAAACAGTAACTGCTTCCCCTTGTCCCAGCAACCAGCGTTTAAGCCCCGGTGTATGCTGACTTTCAAACTGAAAATGAGTCCAGTCGCCATTTTTCCCAACTATTTTTGCATTTGGAAATTGATCCATCACAATCGTCGGATCGTACAAGTACTCGATTTCAATACTGATTTTCTTCCCGATAAAAGCATCTACTCTCTCGTTACGAATGTCGCCATCTCTAAATTTATCTCGATAAGAAATAGAGGGTTTCTCTATACTACTAAGAGACCAGGACTGGATACGGTCTACTCTTAAAGTAATATAAGTATCATGTTTCAACTGGTAAACAACCAGATAGAAATAATGACTATCATAGTAAAGAGAGACTGGTAAAACAGTCTGCCTCTTAGAAGACTCAGAATAAGGTTTTTGATAGACAATATCTAGAATCTGTTCATGCAAAATAGCTTCTGATAAATTCCATATTTTCTCTATTCTATTTTGCTGATCCGTTAAGGGAGCATAATTAAGCTTTTCACTACCAATAATCTGCTCAATTTCTTTCTGGTCATCACGAGGAACTAAAATCAGTAAATTTTTTAGTAAGCTATCAATTTCTGGCCGATTCAGTGCTCGATTTTCCAATAAAATCTTTGAAATAACGAGTATATCCCTTTTATTAAAAACTGCTTTACTTGATAAGCTATACTTATTTGTTTTACGACTATAAAGCAAGTCTCCACCAAAATCAGGATGACTAGATAAAATATCACGAAGGAGCGAAAAATCTCTCTGTATCGTCTTTTCACTAACCTCGAATTCCTGGGCCAGTTGCTTTTTTCCTAGTGAAGTACCTAACTGTAAGCGAAAAAAGATTGTTAGCAGTCTCTCTTGATCATTCATTTGCAATTTCCTTCTACATATTATTCAAACAATATTATTTCTAATACATTATTATCACTTCTATAGTCTAACTAGCACTTTATATTCAAAACGATTAAAGCAAAATAAACTAGCCCTTAGGTGATTTCAACTGTACCACTATGCCAGATTCGAAGAACTCAACTACGGATTCATCCATATTTTTTAAGTCTTCGGGTAAGCAGTCTGAATATACAATGAAGAGTCTGCCTCTTTTCTTATTCTCTTTGAATTGCTGCATCCAGTATTCCTGTACCCTTTGATCAGCCTCTCCCAAAAGTTGAACTCCCTCCAGAAAAATCAAGTCATACTCTGTATGCTCCATTTGAAGTTTTATCCATTGACTATGTTTAGAAAAAAACAAATTATCTCTCACTCGATAATATCCAAGTGATGCTATTGGAGTAGCAGGTTTTATTTTGGTTAACGTATAAAATAAATGCCATCTGTCAGTCTCTGAAATACCGCAAATGTAAATACATTGAGAATCTTCTTTTAAGTCTATTTGTGGGAATCCAGTCCAATCACTCCCATCATCTTTCAAGTCTTTTTCAAAATTGTAAATTTGCTCTTCAATTGACACGTTAGAATTTAAAATTCCTTGATCCACCATATTATACTCTCTTTTCTATTATTTTTAAGAGAATTATAACAAATCAAGTGGACATATTTTGTCCACTTGATCAAAATAAGCGATTTTTTAAAACAAATCATCAAACAAACTCAACTGATTATCCTCTGGCATATTGCCCAGAATCCCCATTTCATCCATCTTTTCAACCAAGGTTGATGAGAGCCCACCACGCTTGCGCAATTCTGTTTTAGAGAGGAATTCTCCCTCTTCACGCGCTCGCACCAACTGCTTAGCAACGTTCTCTCCCAGACCATCCATTGCGACAAATGGTGGAATCAGTGTATCTCCGTCAATGATGAATTCAGTCGCATCACTACGGTAGAGGTCTAACTTCCCAAACTTGAAACCACGTTCCCACATTTCATTGACAATCTCAAGAGTCGTGTAGAGATCGATTTCTACATTAGAGGCTTCATTGTTCTTCCGTTTTTCAGCGATCTCTTCCATTCTACGCTTAATGGCATCCAAGCCCGCACCCATGGTCTTGATATCAAAAGCCTTAGCGCGGATTGAGAAGTAAGCACAGTAGTAATAAATGGGATGATGAACCTTGAAGTAAGCTACACGAAGGGCCATCATAACGTAGGCTGCCGCATGGGCTTTAGGGAACATGTACTTAATTTTCCCACAGGATTCGATATACCACTCTGGCACCTTATTGGCCTTCATGGCTTCGATATAGCCATTTCTCTCCTCTTCGGAAATCTTGAGCCACAAGCCCTTACGTACCCGTTCCATGATGGTAAAGGCCATCTTAGGTTCGAGACCAGCATGCATGAGGTAAACCATGATATCGTCCCGACAACCGATAACGGTTGATAGGTCAGCAATCCCTTGCTTAATCAAATCTTGGGCATTACCCAGCCAAACGTCGGTACCGTGGGACAGCCCTGACAACTGAAGCAATTCTGCAAAAGTCGTCGGATGCGTTTCATCTACCATGCCTCGGACAAAGTTGGTTCCAAACTCTGGAATCCCCAACATACCCGTCGAAGTTCCAATTTGCTCAGGCGTCACTCCTAAAACTTCCGTTCCAGAAAAGAGAGCCATAACGCTTTCATCATCCATGGGAATTTCATTAGGGTCAATACCAGACAAGTCCTGCAATTTCCGAATCATGGTTGGATCATCATGCCCCAGTACATCAAGTTTGAGGACATTCTCATCGATATCGTGGAAGTTAAAGTGAGTCGTCTGCCATTCAGCCGTCACGTCATCTGCTGGATACTGGACAGGTGTAAAATCGTAGACATCCATGTAGTTCGGAATAACAACGATTCCCCCTGGGTGTTGTCCTGTAGTCCGCTTGACACCAGCCGCACCCTGAGCAAGACGTTCCACCTCTGCATCACGATAAAACTTGCCATAGTCTCTCTCGTAGCCCTTTACAAATCCATAGGCAGTCTTGGCAGCCACCGTACCAACCGTTCCTGCACGGAAGGCATATTCTTCACCAAAGATATCACGCACATCCAAGTGAGCGCTAGGCTGGTCTTCTCCCGAAAAGTTCAAGTCAATATCGGGAACCTTATCTCCATCAAAACCAAGGAAGGTCTCGAACGGAATATCCTGCCCATTTTTGCTGAGTTTGTGACCACACTTTGGACAGTCCTTATTAGGCATATCAAATCCTGAACCGTAAGAACCATCTGTGATAAATTCACTATACTGACACTGACTACAAACATAATGAGGAGAGAGAGGATTAACCTCCGTAATCCCAATCATGGTCGCAACGAAACTAGATCCGACAGACCCACGAGAACCAACCAAGTAACCCCGTTCATTGGAACGTTGCACCAGCATCTGGGAAGCCAGATAAATCACGGCAAATCCATTCCCCAGTATGGATGTTAATTCTTTTTCAATCCGCAAATCAACAATATCTGGCAGCGGATTTCCATAAATCTCAAAGGCTTTCTTGTAAGTCAGCTCAGCAACTGTCTCTTCCGCCTTGTCAATGAAAGGCGTGTACAGGTCACCCTTAACCACCTCAACAGGCTCAAAGGTTTCTGCCAAGGCATTGGTGTTTTCAATAACCAGTTTACGAGCCAATTCCTCTCCCAAAAAGGCAAATTCATCCAACATCTCATTGGTTGTTCGAAAATGAGCCTTTGGCAGAGGAGCTGGTTGGGCATGCTCACCGTGACCAATGGTTCGGTTAATCATAGCCCCCTGCCCCAAACTACGGACGATAATTTCACGGTAAATCTCTTCTTCCGGTTCGATATAATGGACATTTCCCGTAGCCAAAACAGGCTTACCAAGACGGTCCCCGACCTCTATCAAACTCTTGATAATAGTCTGGAGTTCCTCCATATCCTTAACCTGCTCTTTAGCAATCAATGGTGCATAGATAGCTGGTGGCATAACCTCGATAAAGTCATAATACTTGGCCACCTCAACCGCCGCATCCACACCTTGGGAAACGACTGCATCAAAAACTTCACCTTCTGAGCAAGCTGTTCCTAAAATCAAGCCCTCCCGATGAGCATCTAGAACCGTTCTCGGAATCCGTGGTACCCCTTCAAAGTACTTGGTATTGGACAAAGAAACCAACTTAAAGATATTTTTTAGACCTACTTGATTCTTGACATAGATGGTCGCATGCTTGATCCGAGCTTTTTTATAAGAGTCTGGACTAATCAAATCAATATTCAGTCTAGCCAGATCAGTCACACCATGTTTTTCTGCTACATCCTTGATAAAGATAAAGAGCAAACGACCAGTAGCTTCCGCATCGTAGTTGGCCATATGGTGGTGGTCCAGTGCCACACCAAAACGCTTGGTCAAAGGTCCCAAACCATGGCGTTTATACTCAGGATAGAGGTTTCTAGCAAACTCCAGCGTATCAATAACTGGTTGAGTAATCTTAGGCAGACCATGACGCTCATAGTTGGCATTCATAAAGCCAACGTCAAAGGTCGCATTGTGGGCAACTAAGACTGTATCCGTACAAAATTCTTGGAATTCTTGCAGAACTTGTTCCAGTGGTTTGGCATTTTTGACATGATCATCTGTAATACCAGTCAACTCAGTAGTAAAGGCTGACAAGGGATGTCCAGGATTGATAAATTCATCAAATTCGGCAATGACATTCCCCTTATACATCTTAGAGGCCGCAACCTGAATCAAGTCATTATAAATAGCTGATAGTCCTGTCGTTTCAACGTCAAAAACCACGTAGGTCGCTTCTGACAAGTCCATTTCCACTTCGTTGTAGACGATAGGAACACGGTCCTCCACGATATTGGCTTCCATTCCATAAATCAGATGGATTCCCGCTTTTTTGGCCGCCTTATAGCCGTGTGGGAAGGATTGAACATTCCCGTGGTCGGTGATGGCAACCGCCTTGTGTCCCCACTTAGCAGCTGTCGCAACGATTTCTTCGACTTCTGGCAGAGCATCCATAGTCGACATATTTGTATGGGTATGAAACTCAACCCGACGCTCACCTTCTGGCATCAAATCTTTCCGCTCATAGTGAACAACTTCCTGCACATCCTGCACGTTCATAGTCAAATCACGTGTAAAATTATTCATCTCCACATTCCCACGAACTCGGAGCCAAGAATTCTTCTTGATCAGTTCAAATTTCTGAGCCTCTTCTTCATTTTTTACCCACTTTTGCATAGAAAAACTTGAAGTGTAGTCCGTCATTTTAAAGTTGATTAAAACACGACCTGTTCTGGTCACTTTTTGCTCCACATCAAAAACAACCCCTTCAAAGACCAGACGATTTTCCTCCGTCGTCACTTCGATCATAGGAGTAATCTCCGCCTTATCTAGCTTTGGCTTAGCCGCAGCCTTTTTAGCCTGAAAATCAAAGGCTGGTTTCTCTTCCGCTGAAGGTGGCGCCATCTGTTCCAGTTGCTCCATAGCACGGAGCGCTTCCTCATTGGCAGCTTGAACAATCTGCTCATTTTCAGCTTGAAAGGCTTCTTCCTGCTCTTGAGTCAGCACATCATTTTTCTCTACTTGACAGTTGAAAGTTGGAAATCCAAATTTTTCAAGTTGTTTAGCTAAATTAGGAAGATGATTCTTCTTAAAATGTTCCTTATCAATCACCTCTGAACCTTCAATAAAGAGTTGATTGCCCTCAGCACGAACTCGCAGATTTTGATAAAGAGATTTAAAACCTTGACTAGCACACGGCCCCTCAGAAAAAGCTTCTCTATAATATGCTTGCAAGAGTTGATTTGAAAATTCTTGAGACAGAGCCTTGATTTCGAAAACAGCTTTATTGCCTGTCTTAGAAAATTCCTCACTCAAACCCTTCTTTAATTCTAAAAAGATTTCAATCGGTAATATATTAGAAAATACGAAATGAAACTCCCATACCTTACTAATTTTATGAACTACAACTCGCTCAATATCAGCCTGTGATAAAGCAGGAGCCTGTCTCATTTCAGCAGGCATTCCCAGTTGATTCATCAAAATTTCAAAACTATTTGACATTCATTTTCCTCACATTATTCTCCTACTATTTTACCATATTTAGAGGTATTTTCTAAATCATGACCACCCGTCTAACGGGTGGTTTGAACCAGAGCTATAAGCCCAAATTACCAGCCAGCGCCTAAAGACGCTGGCTTTCACCTTGTTCAAGCCTCATTGCTCTTGACTCGTCACTTGCCTCTTAAAGAGGCTTTAGTATTACTTACCACTATCCCTAAAGGGATCCTCATATTCTTTTACACTTAATTTATCTAGTGCTATATCATGCTTTACTCGTTCTCAAATTTTCATACTCGTGAAGAAATCATCCACTGGATAATTTCTTTAATCTTGAATATACTTCTTAATTGCGGCTTCATTGAGTCCAACCGTACTCACATAATAACCTTCCGCCCCAAAATGCCGATTCCCAAACTTGTACTTGAGATTAGCGTGTTTGTCAAACATCATGAGTGCACTTTCACCTTTTAAATAACCCATGAAACTTGAAACACTTATCCTTGGTGGAATACTTACTAACATATGTACATGATCAGGCATTAAGTGTCCTTCGATAATCTCAACACCTTTATAACTACATAATCGATGAAATATTTCTCCTAAACTACTTCGATATTGATTATAAATGACTTTTCGTCTATACTGAGGAGTGAACACAATGTGATAGAACACCTCCACTTTGTGTGTGATAAACTATGTGCCTTTTGTGCCATATTTTTCTCCTTTCGCTTTACAATTGGCTTGAACACCTTTATTGTATCGCGTTTGGAGTTTTTTTGGTATAACCTTCGACGCGCACCCGCATAGCGGGTGGTTTATTTGTCTCGCACCTAGCGGAGCGAGACGGACTAATAGTCACATAAGACAAAAGGAAGCCACTAAGTGACTTCCTTCTAGAGTGAGGACTGATTAGTCTTCACCTTTGTTTTTCTTAATGATTTCTTCTTGTACTGACTTAGGTACATCTTCGTAGTGGTCAAATACCATCATGAATGTACCACGTCCTTGAGATGCAGAACGAAGAACTGTTGCGTAACCGAACATTTCAGCAAGTGGAACGTAAGCACGAACGATTTGGCTGTTACCGTGTGCTTCCATACCATCAACACGTCCACGACGAGCAGTTACGTGCCCCATAACATCACCAAGGTTTTCTTCTGGAACAGTGATTGTTACAAGCATCATTGGCTCAAGGATAGCTGGTTGTGCTGATTTAGCAGCTTCTTTAAGGGCAAGTGAAGCCGCGATCTTGAAGGCAGTTTCAGATGAGTCGACATCGTGGTATGAACCGTCGTAAAGCTTAGCTTTAACGTCAACCATTGGGTAACCTGCAAGAACACCGTTAGCCATAGATTCTACCAAACCTTTTTCAACCGCTGGGATAAATTCACGAGGAACCACACCACCGACGATTGCGTTTTCGAATTCGAATCCTTTACCTTCTTCATTTGGAGTAAATTCAATCCATACATCACCGAATTGACCTTTACCACCAGACTGACGTTTGAAGAATCCACGTGCTTGAGTAGAAGCGCGGAATGTTTCACGGTAAGATACTTGAGGAGCACCTACGTTCGCTTCAACTTTGAACTCACGACGCATACGGTCAACAAGGACGTCAAGGTGAAGCTCACCCATACCAGAGATAACTGTTTCACCAGTTTCAACGTTTGTTTCAACGCGGAATGTTGGATCTTCTTCAGCCAATTTTTGAAGGGCGATACCCATCTTGTCTTGGTCTGCTTTAGATTTTGGCTCAACCATCAATTGGATAACTGGTTCTGGAACGTCGATTGATTCAAGGATGATTTTAGCTTTTTCATCTGTCAATGAGTCACCAGTTGTAGTATCTTTCAAACCAACGGCAGCAGCGATATCACCTGAGTAAACAGTGTCGATTTCTTGACGGCTGTTAGCGTGCATTTGAAGTATACGTCCGATACGTTCACGTTTACCTTTAGAAGTATTCAATACGTATGAACCTGATTGAAGAACACCTGAGTAAACACGGAAGAATGTCAAACGACCTACGAATGGGTCTGTCATAATCTTGAAGGCAAGAGCTGCAAATGGCTCTTCGTCAGATGCTGGACGAGTTTCTTCTTCATCTGTATCTGGGTTGATACCTTTGATCGCTGGGATGTCAAGTGGGCTTGGAAGGTAGTCGATAACCGCATCAAGCATCAATTGAACACCTTTGTTCTTGAAGGCAGAACCACACAATACTGGGAAGAATTCAACGTTGATAGTCGCTTTACGGATACCAGCTTTCAATTCTTCGTTAGTGATTTCTTCACCTTCGAGGTATTTCATCATCAATTCTTCGTCAGTTTCAGCAACTGCTTCGATCAATTTTTCACGGTATTCTTGTGCTTGTTCAAGATATTCAGCTGGAATATCCTCTTCAAGGATATCTGTACCAAGGTCGTTTGTATAGATTTCAGCTTTCATCTTGATCAAGTCGATGATACCACGGAAATCATCTTCAGCACCGATTGGCAATTGAATTGGGTGTGCGTTTGCTTGAAGACGGTCGTGAAGTGTGCTTACTGAGTAAAGGAAGTCAGCACCGATTTTGTCCATTTTGTTGGCAAATACGATACGTGGAACTCCGTACTCAGTTGCTTGACGCCAAACTGTTTCAGTTTGAGGCTCAACACCTGATTGTGAGTCAAGAACGGTAACCGCACCATCCAATACACGAAGAGAACGTTGTACTTCGATTGTGAAGTCCACGTGTCCTGGTGTGTCGATGATGTTTACGCGGTGGTTGTTCCATTGAGCTGTTGTCGCAGCAGATGTGATAGTGATACCACGTTCTTGCTCTTGCTCCATCCAGTCCATTTGTGACGCACCTTCGTGAGTTTCACCGATTTTGTGGATTTTACCAGTGTAGTAAAGAATACGCTCAGTAGTTGTTGTTTTACCAGCATCGACGTGAGCCATGATACCGATATTACGAGTTTTTTCAAGTGAAAATTCGCGTGCCATGAGGTTTGTTTCTCCTATTTATTTTCGATTTCTATTCTATTATAACATAATTTTAATAAAAACGGATAGGCAGGACCTACCCGTTCTCAATGTTTTCATGCTATTGTTAGTTTCAACTTGTAGATAAGTTGAGTTGTAGCTAAGAGCTGATTGAGCTCAATTGAACTCAGGCTAGAGTTAGCTAGCCGATTTGAGCCGGAACGGGATGCTGTGTGAAAAAGATAAACTTCCTTGTATTCGTCGAATACTGCGTCAGTTTCCTATTTTCACCTTGCATCCTTACCGTTCCTAGCATCATGATTTTACCAACGGAAGTGTGCGAATGCACGGTTAGCTTCAGCCATGCGGTGAGTATCTTCACGTTTCTTAACTGCTGCACCAGTGTTGTTAGCAGCATCTAAGATTTCTTTTGCAAGACGGTCTTGCATTGTGTGTTCACCACGAAGACGAGCGATTGTTACCAACCAACGAAGTCCAAGTGTTGTACGACGTTCTGGACGAACTTCAACTGGGACTTGGTAGTTAGATCCACCAACACGACGTGCACGTACTTCAAGTACAGGCATGATGTTTTCCATAGCTGTTTCAAATACTTCAAGTGCATCGTTACCAGTAGCTTCTTTGATTTGCTCAAAGGCACCGTAAACGATTGAAGCAGCTGTACCACGTTTACCATCAAGCATAACGCGGTTGATAAGACGAGTAACTAATTGTGAATTGTAAAGCGGATCTGGCAATACGTCACGTTTTGGAGCTCTATTTTTACGACTCATTTCTCTTTATCCCCTTTCCTTATGCTTTTGGACGTTTAGTACCGTATTTAGAACGGCCTTGTTTACGATCGTTAACACCTGCAGTATCAAGTGCACCACGGACGATATGGTAACGTACCCCTGGAAGGTCTTTTACACGTCCACCACGAAGAAGAACCACGCTGTGCTCTTGCAAGTTGTGTCCGATACCTGGGATGTAGGCAGTAACTTCGATAAGGTTGCTCAAACGTACACGAGCAAATTTACGAAGGGCTGAGTTAGGTTTTTTAGGTGTCATTGTTCCAACACGAGTTGCAACACCACGTTTTTGTGGTGAAGAAACGTTTGTTTGAACTTTTTTATGACTGTTGTAACCAACGTTCAAAGCTGGTGATTTAGATTTTTCTACTTTTGATTTACGCGGTTTGCGAACCAATTGGTTAATTGTAGGCATCTACATTCTCCTGTGTTTTTTTATTTTTGGTGATGATACACTTGGTGACAGCTATCATCTGTGTGTACTTTTGCAACATTTGTCAGCACGTCCCTGTACACTCTTGAGAGACCAAAAGTAAAAAGTACCGTCTATTATTGTAACAAATTATTCCCTTGCTTGTCAAGATATTTTTCTTTTTTATTGTTAATTTTGCCCCTTGGGTACCACCTTTGACGAAACAAAAAGAGAGGAATAAGTCCCTCCTAAAGTTAGGTATTGATCCATTCAATCCCATCATTTTTAGCACATAATGTTCAGAAAAATATTATATCATCACAACCAACCAGATTCTTTCGCGATATTAGCTGCCTCTGTTCGATTAGCAGCATCTAGTTTCGAAAGAATATTGGTGACATAGTTTCGGACGGTTCCATTTGATAAATAAAGCTGATCCGCGATTTCTTGATTAGACAAACCCTGAGCGATTCCCTTTAAGACAGCAATCTCTTGTTCTGTCAATGGATTGGGATGCGTCATCACCACTTCCATCAATTCAGGCGAATACTCCTTGCCTCCTTCGAGGACAGTGTGCAAGGTATGCATGAGGTCTGCAATCCTTCTTTCTTTCAAGACATAAGCATCTACTCCAGCCTTAACCGCACGTTCAAAATACCCAGGACGCTTGAAGGTCGTCACCACAACCACCTTTGTTTCTAGCTTTTCTGCTCGAATCCATTCCAAGACTTCGAGGCCAGTCTTAACAGGCATCTCTACATCAAGAATAGCAATATCTACGGATTCTTTTTCTAAGAGTTGGATTGCTTCTTGTCCATTCTTGGCTTGTAAGACATACTCTACATCTGCTTGAAAGGCGAGCAACTGGCACATGGCATCTCGCAACATACTTTGATCTTCTGCAACAAGTAGTTTCATCTTAGTTTCTCTCCTTATAAGGTAGTCGAACTTGCACTTCCGTTGGCTGTTTCTGACTGATTACTCTTACTTCTCCTGAAAATGGAAGGACACGATCTCGGACTGTATGGAGCTCATCCCCCTTTATAGAAGCGAAACCACAGCCATCATCACTTACTGTTAGAATAAGTTCCTTCTCTGTACGTTCTAATTTTAAGTAAGCTTTAGACGCTTGGGCATGTTTGATGATATTGGTCACTAACTCAAGCAAAATCATAGAA
Source organism: Streptococcus mitis (assembly GCF_005844455.1). Classification (GTDB taxonomy): domain Bacteria; phylum Bacillota; class Bacilli; order Lactobacillales; family Streptococcaceae; genus Streptococcus; species Streptococcus mitis_BF. The sequence goes on from NZ_SPGF01000014.1 coordinate 36,866, forward strand.
GCCGTTGACTCTAATTCCTGAGTAAGACTAGCAGTATCAAGTTGATTATCTGTCTCTACCTCAATTCCAGCAATTTCTAACATCTTTTTCACAGTCTCTAGTTCGGATGTCAAAGTTCTAGACTTAAGATTTTCCACAATGGTTCGCACTTCACGCATTGATTCTTTGCTAATTTGCTGTATTTCTCTTAATTCCTTTTCCACCTGTGGATAAGCCTGCATCTGTAATAACTGCAAGGCTAGATCAGTTTTAACACTCAGCATAGCAAAGGTATGTCCCAGACTATCATGCAAATCCTGACCGATACGATTGCGCTCATTTTCTGCTAGCAATAGATTTATCTGGGTATTTTGCTTAGTCTGATTTTCTTTCAAATCCTCTACAATTCGAATCCGAACCAAACCAAAAGTCATCAAATCGACAAAAGTAAGAATAACAAGCAGATAGACTAGAAACTCAACTTCGATTCTCTGAAAAATCAAAAGTCGCCCCACAACAAGGACTTGAGCAAGGAGAAATGTCCAGACATGTAAAGACTTTAAACTACGTACGCCAAAATGATAAATTAAGAGATTGGAAAGGAAAAAGAAAAACCAGATATAATTCACAGCAACAAAGGCGGTATTCCCAGCTACATAGACCAGCATGATCCCCCAGAAAAGCCAAGATAGGCGCTGGTTCTTAGTTATTAAAACACCCAAATACGTCACTACAAATAGAATATCAACCAATAAATGCCAAGCAGGAAGCTCCCCAATCACTACAGGTAGGATCGGGAAAACCATAAAAATTAAACTGGCCCAAAACATATAGTGTATGCTTTTCAGTCTTTCAAGCATTAAGCATTCTCCTTATGACCTTGAAGGTAAATGGTCAAACCAAACAAAACTGCTGAAAAAACAAGTAGATAAACTGTGGCTGATAGATTGATGCCACCCTCGTTTAAGAAGGTCTTGAGCAACTCCATCAACTGATAGCTTGGTAAGCACTTCCCGATTGCTTGCATCCAGTCTGGAAATAAAGAGATGGGCATCCAGAGTCCGCCTAACACAGCCAAGCCTAGATAGAGAAGATTGCCCACGACTGACATCAGCTGACTAGACGGTAAGAGAGTCAGGATCAAGCCAAGCGCTACAAAGGCAACACTTCCTACTATCAGCAAGAACGCAGCCCCAATCCAGCTTCCTAAAGGCATATCCACACCTCTAACCAAGTGTCCAACTGAGAAAACAACCAGAATTGAGACCAAATAATCAACCATCATACTTGTTATCTTTGATAGATAATATTCTACCATATTTACAGGACTATGACGTAATGTTTTCTGCCAGTTGTTTATCTTATCGGTATGTAAAACAACTGGGAATGAGAAGATAGCTGTCGACATCATGGAAAAGGCAGTCATGGAGATAAGATAATCGCGCATAAAATTCGCGGGTCCACCTGGTGTGTCCTGATACATGCCAGAAAAGAATAGATAGAAGGCTGTCGGCATCCCTACGGATAATAAATAATAGACTGATTGTCGTTTGGTCAATAAAAATTCTATCTTGTTTAGTGCGATCCATCGTTTCATCTTAGTCATCTCCCTTTTGTGTTTTTTCAAAGATTGTATCCAGCAAGCTACGATTATTGACTTCGATTTCTTGTATGCTACATCCTGCTTGGGCTAAAAGTTCCCAGAAATCATCTGCTTTTCGAGTGACTACTTGTAAAGAATCTTGTTTTAGGACCCAGTTTTCAACCAAGTTTGACTGCTCTACGACTTCCTTGTAAGCTATAGGAAGGATAAAGTGCTTTTCTATTTCCTCACTACGCATAGCTAGAGGTGTCGTATCTCGAATCAACTCTCCCTTATTTAAGAGCAAAATGCGGTCTGCGGTGTGTTCCACTTCCTCAATATAATGGGACGAATAAAGAATGGTGACTCCTTGCGCTTTTAACTCCTGAATAATCTCCCAAAAACGTTGACGAGTTGAGGTATCCATGGCCGAAGTAGGTTCATCTAAAAAGACTAACTTTGGTCGCCCAATTAGAGTTAAGACAAAAGAGAAAAGACGCTTTTGACCGCCTGATAATTTTTCTGCCAACTGTTCTTTTTGTTGCTTGTCAAACTGCAATAGTTGATCAATTTCCTGCTCACTCAAAGGATTTGGATAAATACTTTGAAAGAAAGCAATTAACTCTTTAACCTTCAATTTCTGTACAATCACATTTTCTTGAGGGAGGTAAGCCCTAGTATAGTCTAACTTAGAACTCGTCACCGGTAAACCTTGAATAGATACTTGACCGCTGGTGACCAGTTTATCTCCAAGCAAACATGCCAAAAGTGTCGTCTTCCCAGCACCATTGGGACCAATCAAGGCAACACATTCACCATCGTTGATTTCAAAAGAGATGTTCCGCAAGATCTCCTTGTCTTTTATTTTCTTACTCAATTTCTCAACTTTAATCACAGTCATGAGATTCTCCTTTCAACCACTCCATTCCTATAGGGAAAACAACGAAAATCATAAATCCAAACCCCCAAGCACCACGAATGACTTGGTGAAGGAAGGCTTGATCAAACCAACCAGTAAACATTTCCACTAACCATACTAAGAGTGACAGGCCGATAAAGAAATAGATGATTGCCTTTTTCATTCCTCAAACTCCTTTTTCACATCTCTGATCAATTTCAAACCTTCTCTGACAAGCCAAGACATCATTCCAAAGCCAGCAAAGAGCTCCCAAGGAAAATGGTAGAAACCCTCGTCCAATCCTGAAAACATGAGATAGGTCATAACTCCTGCTGCTACTAAACTCACTGCGACAATCATTTTATTTTTCATTTCTTCTTCCTCCATTTCATACTTCAATTATAGACTTTTGAAGTTAGCGGAGCTAGATGCTTCTGTCACAAGGAAATATGACAAATGTCATAAAAGATTCTGTTCAAAACAAGAAAGATACACTATACAATAAGACACAAGTAGAAAATCTAAGGCAGCTTCCTCAAAAGAAATATCAAACCCCATTCCACTATAATATAAACTAATACTTATCTAAACTCGTAATAGCAGGAATTTTTATAACATTTAAACATATATTATAGGTTCAACAAAAAGTCTTCTATTGCTTTATTAAGAATTAATAAGAGTTATAAAATCTATTAAATTTCAATGTGTATAATTAACTACAGTATTTATTAAACAGGGTAAGAAACAAAAAAAGTATGAGTCTGGGACAAAATAGTTCTCATACTCAATGAAAATCAAAGAGCAAACTAGGAAGCTAGCCGCAGGTTGCTCAAAGCACAGCTTTGAGGTTGCAGGTGAAGCTGACGTGGTTTGCATTTGATTTTCGAAGAGTATCAACCACCAAAAAGCTAGAGATTTCCAATTGCGGAACTCTAGCTTTTTAATTTTAAGTCGTTCTCTTATTGTATTT
>NZ_SPGF01000015.1 GCF_005844455.1 Streptococcus mitis
GCATCTTGAAATTTCACGAAAATACCTTTATCCCTGCTAAACGTTCTAGAAATCACCCCTTAACCCAAGAGGATAAGTAGTTGAATCGCGAGATAGCTAAAATGCGTATTGGAGTTGAGCACTTTAATGCCAAATTTAAAACCTTTCAAATCATGGCACAGCCCTATCGTAATCGTAGAAAACGGTTTGAATTAAGAGCTGAGTTGATTTGTGGCATCATCAACCACGAGATGATGTAGTTACCGAACAAGTCTATTTGCTTCTGCTCGTATTTGATGCTCAGTTTGCTTTGAAACGGATTGTGAGCCAATCGTATAGCCAATCATGACCATAAAACTTACTGCGACTAAACCTCCTACTCCAATCAGAAATCTAGCCTTTACTTTATTTAACATGGCTTTCTCCTTTTTTCACAAGATAGCAACATCATAACAAGATTACCTTGGAAAAGTTATCACAAAAATATCGTAAGAATCATTATAATTTATGATATACTAGTGATAATAAATAGTTATCGGTAGGAATTTTAATTATGTCTCACTGGAATCAATTTTTAACAGAAATTACTAATTCAATTATTCAAACTCATACAGCTCGAGAGTCACTTTCACTGTATGTTCCATTCGAAGATTCCTTATCAAAATCTTTAGCATTTGATAAAATCTCTCAAGAGCTATCAAAAATAGGAATTAATGGAAATGGAACAGAATTATATAGTGATTTTGGAGATAACGACATTACAGACGAGTATAAACTTTCCTTTGCAGAAAAATTTTTCAAACCTATTTCAATGTCTATTAATAACTCGATACCAGGATTTGGAACAGCTGGTATATCATTAAAATATGATTCAATTGAGATAGAGAGGAAAATATTAAATAACAGCAACAACTACAGATTAATATTTCTAATCCAACATTGGGAGTGGCTGGGGAATGAACTAAAATTATTTTTTATACGCCTTATTAATAATATCTCCTCTTATGAAAAGAAATATAATAAATCAATTATTATTGTAGTGGGAGGCATGGATTTAAAAAATAGCGACATTAACTTTTCAAAAAACTTTGATATTCATCATTTTGAATTAAATGATTTAAAAAATACTCTAGGTAATATTCTACAGACTTCAAATATATCTGATGATTTAGTAGATACACTGTATCCTCTAACCAAAGGGAATCTAGAAAAAATTTATAATTTTATTTCACTATCACATAATAATTCTAAGATTGAAAAGTTATTAGATGATTTGTTAAATACGATTGAGACGGACTTTAGAGAGAATAAAATTGATATTGATTTCATTTATCAGCTATCTGTCCTTCCTGAATATTTCAACCCATATGATGCTGAAGAATATTTCAATTTAAAAACATTTCAAATTGAAAAAGCTATTGATATCTTAAAAAAATTACTAGTCCTAATCCCTGTAAAAAATAGAACAAATTTTTATAGTTTGATATTAATTATGAAAGATAAGCTTCTTTTAACGGTTGAAAAAGGACAAAAAGAAATCTATAGACGGTACTATCATTATCTATGCGGTAAGGAGCCATTTAATTACAGACTAAAGATAGAAATTTTAGCAAGACTTAAGGAAAGTCAAGAATATTTGCTATCACTATACTTACTCTGGTATGAATATTTATTGAATCAAAATGAGATATTAGAAAGTGAAAAAAATAGTTTAAACAGGCTTGAATTTCTCACTGAAGAGACTAAATCAATATTTTTAAAATGTATTGAATACAAATATACAGATGGTGCCAACTCCCTTTATAAAGAAATCTTACCCGAAAGTTCTTTACTATCTTCAATATTATTAAAAAATGATATCAATTTTCAGGGAAATACATCACAAGGTTCTTCTTTTCATTCACTTTGTGAGACACTTTACGACAATATATTATCCGAAAGTGACAAAGATGTCATTATTGAGCCTGTTCACTATCTTTCATGTATTTATATGCTACTACCTCATTTAATAGATAAATTTAATGAAATTGATAAATTTCAAGTTTTAAATGAAGATATCGTAAATAAATTTTATACAACAAAAGATATTGAGCAAAGTGCACAATATCTTAAAAATATCTATTTAAGAAAAAGTTTTTTATACAAGGATAACGATAGATCAATCGATGATGCAAACAAAGCTTTAAAATTTTTTAACAATCTTGATGATAAAATTGAACAGTATTACACACTTGGTAGTCTTCTAGGATTATTACTTGTTTCTTCTGACTATGAGCGAGCAAATCAAGTGAAACAAGAAATAGAATCATTATCAGATAAATATAATCTCCCACTATACTGGAAATCAAAAAATAATTTTATTGTACTAGACTTTCTTTCAGGCTTGGAAGAAGAATTTGATTATTGGAAATCTCAATTTGAAAGCATTCTTGCTGAATATGATTTAAATGATGTGAGTAAACACTTAATATATACAAATCTATGTTCAATCTCTCTGTATTTTTCTAAAACAGAAGAGTACAAATGCTATAAAACGAGACTTGAAGAATTGATGGAAGTTGATGATTTAGCTGATGTCAATGATACTTCAATAGATGACTTTTACCGCTATTTTTTCGGGTGGTTTGAGTTTTGTAAATCATTGCTAGAGAATAGTCACCAGCTTGCTAAAAATAAATATTTACAATTACAAGATTTTTATCCAATAATCTTTAAATCAGAGAAAAAAATGCTGATTGAAAAACATCGCCGCTATGGAAGAATTTTTGAATCGGATGTAAAAACAGGAAAGGAATTTTCTGAATTTCTATCACAATCTAAGTTCTCTTCAAAGGAGTGGACTTACTATCGAATGGGGCTTATGCTGACTGATATACAGTATACTAGTGCATTATAAACTACTTAGTATTACTAGTTTGTGAACATCGGTCATTGTAAATCCATATTGTTCGAAGTTATAATTAAATGAACTATGGTCAGTTGTGTAAGGCATTGTTGCAATATCGAATACAAAATAACTCCCATCTGACTTTATTCTAAAATCAACTCGTCCGTAAGTCGTTATACCTAAATACTTGGCGAGTTTTTTTGTTGCCTTTTTTAATTCCGTACATATTTGCTGATTTTCTAACATTTCAAATGAATAGCTATTACTATCAGATAGTTCGCTTGTCAAAATTTCTGAAGAAGATACGATTTTTACTGGATTTAATACAAGATACTCTCCTTTAATATTAAAAAATGGGACTTCAACTTCAATTCCTGAAATATACTCTTGCAAAAGAAAATCTGTTTTTCCAATATTTTTCCACTCAAAATTATCTACGATTGAATCATTGGAAAGATTAATACTTGCTGATTCTGAAATCTCTTTTCTAATATATTTTTGAGTTTCAAAAGGCTCACCTAATACTTCGCCACCTTTTATACAAACCGTTTTAGGTGTTGGAATATTAAACCTATCTGCAACAGCTCCCCAAATAAATTTATTACGACATAATGAAACCGTTAGCGCATTGGAACCTGTATAATCAATACCAAAATAGTCACAAAAAGATGGAATCAACGATTTTTTTCCTTCTTTTCGTCCATCTCTAGCCAAATTATAAACTAATAATGTTTCTTTTGATAAGTATGAATAGTGTTTTAATATATATTCTACGAAATCTATTTCAGTGTAAAAAACATTCAAACATAATCCAGTTTTTAACAATGCTGAGGCTATCTCCTCAAATTCTGATAGCGAAAAAAATTCACTATCAGATGCATGTTCAATTGTATAATAAGACATTTTTTTAGTTTGCATTTGCAAATTGGCAACCAAAAATAGATTAGTTTTTTTGCATTCTTTGTCAAATTTTTCAAGGTAAGATTTTATTAACTTTTTCACTATAGAACTCCTTTCTCCTACCGATAACTATTTATTATCACTATACAAAGTGTATAAATCAGTCTATAATAGCGTCATTATCATTAAAGGAGACTATCATGGATTATACTATTATTTCTAATTACCTAGATTATTGCAAAACTCATAAACGTTTGAGTGCACATACCCTTCGTGCTTATAAAAACGATTTAATGCAATTTTACAATTCAAATAAAGAATGTGTGGTAAGTTATATTGAAGGTTTGACACATTCAAACTTAAAAACAAGTACTTTACGACGAAAAATCGCAAGTTTAAAAGTGTTCTATGGCTATCTACAGTCACAAAACATCATTGCAGACAATCCTTTTAATCAGTTACGTTTTCAATTTCGAGCAGAAAAAACATTGCCTAAGACAATACCTCATGATAGTTTAAAAATCCTATATACCTATCTAAAACAAAAAGTTGTCTCTTCCAAAACTGTTTATCAAAAACAAAAAGCTGAAAGAAATTTGTTAATTATTTCATTATTACTTTCAACTGGTATTCGGATTTCTGAGCTTTGTCATATTCAAATCAAAGATATTAACCTAACTGAACAAACGCTTCAAATTCTAGGAAAAGGAAAAAAAGAACGCATTATTTTTTTAGGGGATGAACGGACTTTTCAGTTGCTAAAAGCTTATATCTCTTACTATTGTAGCTATTTAGACGATTATCTATTTCCTGGAAAATCCCCACAAAAACCACTGACAGAACAAAGTGTTCGCTTACTTCTGAAAACGGCAAAAGACCAAACCAGACTAACTACAACGATCACACCTCATATGTTTCGTCATAGCTTTGCTACGATGTTATTAGATAACGATGTCGATATTCGTTACATCCAGCAGATACTTGGTCATAGTTCTATTTCTATAACTCAGATATATACCCATGTGTCACAGTCTAAACAAAAAGAAATACTAAGTTCTTATAACCCTATTGCATCTATTTACTTCTAAAAAATATAAGACTACCTCATTAAGGTAGACCTATTTTCATGCCATTCTACTTCTCACAACTTTTGTCACAATACCAAGCGCCAGCAGAATATTAAAGACAATATAGAATCCTGTAAAGCTCCAAATACCATTGGTTGCTAAATCTTCTGTATAGAGATTTCGTTCTGTGAGGAAGAGGTAAATCCCATAGATTTCTATAAAGACTAATCCACTGATGAGTCCGATAAGAAACAAAGTACCTGAAACTTTCACAATCTGATAAAGGACAAGTAAAATCAGTCCTATTGCGGCAACAATCAGAAATACCTGTAACACCTGTTCCACGACTTCTTGCATACGATCCCCCCTATCCCAATTGCTTACGGTAATAGTTAGCTTGTTCCTTGTCGAGTTCATCTAGTTGGGCAACCAAATCAAGGTATTCTTCTTTCGTCACTTCATCCAAGTCTGGAAAGTCATTCTCACGAGTTGTGATGATGACCTCTAATTGACTAGTGATTTCTTGTTTTGAAAAGCTAACATCAAGGGTTTCATCTTCATACTGTTCCTTTAAGATTTGGTAGTTGGCTCTGTCTTCTGGGCTTGTAAAGCCTTGTGCCAACCATTCTTCTAGTTGAAAACGCATTTCTTCTATCGTTTGGGCCATGATCTGTTCTCCTTTTGTAATTTCTTAACTTCATTTTACCGCGTTCAAAAATTTTTGTCAGCATTTTTCTTAAATCTCAAGAGCTATTTGTTGCTCTTTGTCTGGTGTTTTATCTTCACTAAACTCGGTCAAAGCTGCATCTATTTCCTCAATCTTTGCCTCTTTTTCAACCAAGGGAGCCAAAACATCATACTTAGCCTTTACAAGCTGATAATTCTCTTCCTTTGGAAAGGCTTTTTCAACTTCAACTTTCGCTACTTGTAGCTTATCTTTCAAGTCCTTTACCAACTCGTCTGTCTTTTCTTGATCATCAATAATATGGTCAATTGCATTACTGATACGTTGAATAGTTCCCACGTCTGATTTCAAATCAAGGGAGACTGTATATTGGTTATCACCTACAATCATCAAAGAAATAGTCTCTGGCAAGGGCTCACTAGGACCTCGAGTTGTCATTTTTAAATCAAACCCTCTAAATGTGGCAAGTGTTCTGACTTCCTTAGTTTCTGAGCGGTTATAGGTAATAAGTTTATGCAGGTAGTCCCCTGCTTCAGCACGATTATCCATTACTTGATTGTCAAACTGAATGACAAAGTCCAAGTGTTTCGTGGCAAGGGACTGAGCAATATCCTTATCATATTGACTCAATCGTTTTTCCATAATAGGGAGGTACTTCTCACAATAGGAAACGGTGTGGCGATACTCGTCTTTGGAACGATTAAAGGCTCGCTTTTGATTTTCTAACACTGTTAGTTCATTTTCCAACTCCATTTTGAGTTTGAGATAGGGATTACCAGTCGCTAAAGCCTTAAAGTCAGAAGCCGTCATGGTTTGTTCGTCTATATCTTCTGCTGCTCGAATAGGTTCTTTAGATGTCATAATTTGTTTAATATAACGCAACTTATTTTCCTGTGTTGCCCACAAATAATTATCAAAAGAACCTTTCGTAATATAATGATAAATCTCTACATTTTGGTGCAGATTACCTTGTCTAATCAAACGTCCATTGCGTTGCTGGATGTCCGAGGGACGCCAAGGAACATCCAAATGGTGGACAGCTTTCATTCGTGATTGCACGTTTAAACCAGTTCCGCCCTTTTCCGTTGAAGCCATGAGAATCCGTACTTCTCCGCTATTGACCTTTCTAGACAGTGAGTTTTTCTTTTCATCAGTATTGGCGTCATGGACAAAGGCAATCTGGTCTTTTGGAATCCCTCGATCCACAAGCAAGTCTTTGAGTTCATTGTAAACATCAAAGCCTTCTTCCTTACTTTTAGGGGTTCCAATATCCGAGAAAATCATCTGAGTGGCTTTGTATCCAGCTCCTTCACGGTAAATCCGCTCGACATTATCAACCACTTGAAGGATTTTCTGATTGTCCGATAAAGTATAAGCTGGGTCAATCAACCGCATATCAATGGCTAATTTTCTGGCTTCCCCAGTGATCTTAAGCATGTTATCAACACTAGGGTCAACGCCGCCTGATTTGATAGCGTCTGAACGCTCTACCAGTTCTTCTAAATAGTATTTCTGAGCTTGCGTTAACTCGCTTTCCACCGCAATTATCTTAACTTCTGGTACAGGTAAATCCAACATATCAGAAGTTTGAATATCGGCAGTTTCCTTGTAGATTCGCATAAGTTCAGGAAGATTGACAAATTTCTTAAACCGTTTCTTGGGTTGATACTTATCTCCTGTGGGGGCTAACTCCATAGAGTTCTCGATATTTCCGAAAGCTCCAACCCACGAGTCAAAATTGGATACCTGATAACGTTCTAAGACATCTGGCTGAATATAATTCATCATGGTGTAAAGTTCACTAATGGAGTTGGATACAGGTGTTCCTGTCGCAAAAACGACATTTCTATCTCCATGCTCTGCCTGAACCTGTCTCACCTTCATCTCCATATCCACATTCTTCTTAGAAGTGGTATTGGTGATTCCTGCGACATTGCCAAGTCCAGTAATCGGTCTAATATTTTTGAAATGGTGAGCCTCATCCACAAAGACGAAATCAATACCTAGATTTTTAAATTCAATAAAGGTATCTCGCTCCAATTTTTGGAGTTCTTCCAATTGATGTTCCAAGCCCTTGATGGAGCGCTCTGCTTCTTTAACCGTATAGTCACTATCACTTTCTAGCTTAATTTCTCGGAGTTGCTCTAGCTTATCGTGAATATAAGTGACCTGTTTCTCACGACTCATCGGTATTTTTTCAAACTGGGAATCCCCAATGACAATAGCATCGTAGTCCCCTGTGATAATGCGAGAGACAAACTGCTTGCGTTTGGCTTTGGCAAAGTCTTTCTTGGTCGTCACATAGACCTTTTTCGTTGGAAAGAACTTCATGATTTCTTGACCAAACTGGGCGGTCAAACTAGAAGGAACCACATAGAGAGGTTTATGCACCATACCAAGTTCTTTCAGTTTAAAGCCTGCTCCCAGCATGGTTAAGGTCTTTCCAGAACCGACTTCGTGAGCTAGTAGGGCACGTTTTTCTTCCACAATCCGTTGAATGGCATTCTTTTGGTGAGGACGTAAGGAGATATTCTGGGCAAGCCCATCGATGGCTAAATTACTGCCATCATAGACCTTGGACACTGTTCGATTATAGAGGCCGTTATAGGTGTCTTCAATCATCTGCTGCACTTCTGGGTACCTTGCCACAAAGTCTTGAAACAACTCTTGAATTTGGTTTTCCTTGGCACGAAGAACTGTTGTTTTCTCCACATCTGTCACATTCTTTTTCTTGTCTCCTTCGACAATTTGTTTTGTGATGGTCGGTTGATTGGAATTAAGGAGGTTTTCAAAGATTTTTCGACCACTATCATAACGAGAACCTGAAACACCCAGACTTCTATCCGTTGCCGTAGAATAGGTATAGGCAAACTTAGACTGGTAGGAAATTGTTCCATCAAGAGGACTGACTTCAAGGACTGTCGCTACTTCTTGGCCAGAGAGTTCATAGGCTTTCCCCATAAAGGTTTCTTGGGCAAATTTTCCATAAACAGCTAGAGGAATCCAACGTGAGCCAATCCGATAATCAATATCAGCTAGGGTGACACGTTGTGGTCTAACCTCTTCTAAGAGAGCTTGATAGTGTTGCCAAGGAAAATCAGAATTTTCTTGCTTAATGAGTAAGTCCACAATTTCTAACTTGGTCACCACATCCCCTGATAAGAAATCCTGACGAGACACATAGACCACTTCTCCGTTTTGGAGATAGCGTTCTGGGTCAGGAATAATGGCATCTCCCAGTTCTTCAATCAAAGTAGCTTTGGAATCTGTGTGATAAATAGACATCATGTAATCCAAATCCACTCCACGCCCATCTGCTAGGCTGGAATTGAGAGCATCAAGTGCTGAGCTAACTTCTGTCACTTCTCTTTCAGGACGAACCAGAGCTTTTTCAAAGGCAAGCGACTTAGTATAGATAATCGTTTTTCCATTTGGGTCAAGACTTTCATCTTCTAAACTAGCAAGGAGCGAATACTTATCATCACTATCAAAAAGATTGCGGTTTACAGCACTATTCAAATAACCATAGCGTTTGACAAAGCTATCATAAACATGATTGAGTTTGCCTAACAATTGATTAAATTTCTCCTTATCGTAGTCATAATAGCGTTGAATGGCAATGACTTCTTGATAAGTATTACGAATGTCCACCATTCCCTTAATCCGTGCCACTTCCTTATCTGATAGCGGTGCTTCATAAAAGACCGTTTTTTTGAAATATCCCTTAAATTGTCCTCGTTTTGCTGTTTCCTCGGTCACATAGACATCAAGAGCCGTACTATCCGTCACCTCTAAAGCATTAAAGCGGTCAATCTGCTTTTGGGAATGCTTGCTGTCCCAGGCTTTAAAGTTTCCATCTTCATCGACATAATAGCTGATTTCTTCCGTCTTGGTTCCCACTCGAATACCTTTGTTATCTCGATAGTAAACCGTAGAATCCTGATAGCCAAAACTGTATTGACCAAGATTCTCTCTCATTTCAGGTGGAATGGAGGTATCAATAACTAGTTTGGCCAGTACATCTGGGTTGATGATGATTTCAGAAGCATCTACCATTCTTGGTGCCTTGACCTGTTCCAGAGCAGTCTGAACATCTCCTATCAGGTTATCAGAACTGCCCTTAACAGAAAGAGTTCCACCGTTAAAGTTTCTGACTTCATAGGTTCCTAGAACTTGGCGATTGTATTCTCCATCAAAGTAAGGATTGAGCCAAATGCGGTCATCCTTGTCATAACAAACGGAACCTGAAAAGGCTAGGTCAGCTGCCACATATCCTTTGTCCAAGTGCTTCTGGAAGAACAACATATCTGTTGTAACATTGGTTCCTGCAAGGGCCTTAAAAGCAGTATCTGGTAAACGCACACCACCAAGAAACTCGGTTGCCTCACGAATATCTTGAAGAATATTCTCCGTCCGTTTATCCATGGTTCCTGTGGAGGAGATAATAGTCACTTGTCCACCATCATGCACCAAATCAAGCGACTTCTTCACAAAATAGTCATGAATCATATAAGGCTTATCGTACTTGTTATCTGCAATCCGAATATTAGCAAACGGTACATTTGAAATTACCAAATCAAAGCTATTATCATTAAAAGCAACTGTCTCAAAGCCTTTGACTTCAATATGCGCATTTGGATGAAGGTGTTTGGCAATAGCTCCTGTAATGGTATCTAACTCCACACCGTATAACTCACTTTTTTCTCTCAAATGTTTGGGCATAGCCGCAAAGAAATTCCCTGTTCCCATGGAAGGATCTAGGATTTTGCCACCTGTAAAGCCGTCTCTTTCCAACTTATCCCACATCTGGCGAATCAAAAGGGGATCGGTATAGTAGGCTGTCAGGGAGGACTGTTTCATATCTGAGAACTCTTTATCTGTGACTAAGCTTTTCAGTTCTTCTCGTTCCTTAGAAAATTTTGGATTATAGTCATCAAAGAAATCATTGGCAAGTCCACCCCAACCTACATACTTTGCCAAAAGTTCTTGTTCACTTGGTGTTGCTTGTCGGCGTTCTGCTTCAAGAGTTTTAACCAAACGAATAGCAGCTATGTTTGTCTCCACCTTATCTCTAGCTGTCTTAGGGTAAAAGTCTGTCAGATCTTCTGGAAAGTGAAAATCAACAGTAGGAATGGTTTCAACGACATCAGCTACCTCTGAATCAGTCTCCATCTCAATACTTTCTGGTACTTTCTCTTCTATTGCATTGACTGGTTGTGCTGTCATCATCACTTGAGAAACTGGCTCTTTTTGTTCTTCCATATCCATAAAGGAAAAGAGGTCTAATTCCTGACTGGTTTGCTCCATCTCTTCTTTTTCTTCGACAGAAGGAACATGGAGAGCCTGAGTTATGTCGTCTAGTGTCTGGAAGAAAAGGACTGGATTTTGTTCAATGAGATAGGAGAAATCATTTTGTAATTCAATCCGAATCAGGTCATTAACTCCTGACTCTTCTATAGCTATCACCTTAAAGCCTTGTCCCTTATAAGTTACCATAGAGTCAAGGGGAAAACGTTCAATAGCTTCTTGTATGATAGGATTGTTGGGGGTTGGCTGAGGAATGGACATTTCAGCCTCAGTTTGAATAAAGGTGTTCCTCCAGTCTTTAAAGACAAGGTCTGGAGTTTCCTGTTTTTCTGCTTCAAAAGTTCTAGCTTCTTCCAAAGATAAATCTTCGTGTAAAAAGCCATAAGCAACTGGTCTTAAATCTTCCAAATCCAGCCGACTGGTCAAGAAAAATTCAACTTTGTCATGACTCAGTCCCATCTGAAGCAATTCTGTCGCAAGGGCTAGTTGAGTCACTATTGCTTTTGGATAGCCTCCCAACAAAGCAAGATCTGTATTTTTCAAACGAAAACGTCCTGCTGCATCTAGCAAAATCCCACATTGATTCTCATCAAAGCTCGTCAAGTCTATCCCTAAACTGGTGAGCTTTTCCGTATTCTCTGTTAAAATTGTTTGCCCAATCTCACCTAAAAGAGCTTCTTCTTGTATCGTTAAAGGACGCTGAAGTTTATAAACTGTCCCATCTGCTTCCAAATACGTCAGAAGCGTGTCACCTTCATAGATTGGGGTCATTTCCATCTCATAATCAAAATCCCCACGTCTAAGGTTCGGAAGTTTAGGGAGGTCGTTTCGTACCTGGTCAAAATGGCTCAGTATCTCAAATTTCTGAGTCAGATTCAATTGCTCATAAGCTGGTAAGTGTTCTGTTTGACCCGTTCGAAAATCCAGTTGTGACAGGTCTTCGTCAAGACTTGCAATCATGATAAAGCCTTCTTCTCGAAAAGCAATCTCTTGAGGTGGTTCTGGTCCTATGATTTTTTTCTCTTCTTCAATAGCTTTTGGTTTCACTGCCTCTGCTTCTGGTTCATAGCTCAAAAGAAACTGTTCAATATCACGGCTAATACGGTCAGACAGGTTATTAGCCACACGGTACACATTGACTAAGTTTGCGGCTCTGCCTTTTTCCAACAGAGAGGATACTGAAATGGACTGATAAGCTCCTTCTTGGTCTAAGAGTTGAAAGCGAGTCGCCAGGTTAAAGAGGGCAACCTCAATTACCAAGGCTTTCTCATTGGTTGATAATTGGGGCAACTTATTTAGTCCAGCCTGACCAAAGGTTTGCGTATAGGTACGTAAGTCATGAGCTGCTTCAAATGGACTAGCTGCCACGAAGGCAGAGACATCCGTCTCAAACTGAACCACTTGAACAGGTGGTTTGACCTCTCCCCTATGGGTCGTAAAGTGTTGGATCAGACCGTCCCAGTCCTCATCAAAATGAGCTGCCTGATAACGTAAAAAAGATTCTAAAAGGATGGAGTCACGTGGCAATCTTGCCCGCAACATCTCTAGTAAGTGTTCTTGATTCATGCTTCTCTCCAATCGAAAATGGGCTGAGAAATGTTCTCAGCCCACTGCTTTAATCTAGGACCAAGGCTCTTTGGTCTTTTTCTTGTGGCAACTTATCCATTAAAGTCGTCACATACTGTTGTAAGAAATGGCTTCTCTGGTCTAACAAATTTTTCTGCAAGGCAATGTAGGTCACATCTCCAAAATAATCTTGGCTAGTTAGAGACAAGTCCTTTTGGATAATGTCTTGCAAGGTTTCTAAGGTGAGAGACGAATAATCGTCCTCATCCAAAACCTCATACCGAGCAAGGGTGTCTGAAATGTTGTTGGACGCTATCACTTCCATGATGAAACTAGCTCCCTCCCCTGTTAGATAGAGTTTATCTAACAAATAGGTCAGCTCTTCTTGAAGCTGTTCCTGATAGCCTTCTGCCTTTAGGCGTAAATCATCACTAACCAAAGGCAAGTCATCTATTGCCATAAAGTCACGATAGAGGGTATCAAGTAGTGACTTATTGTCAACACTTAACTCCATGGCTAGAAAGGCTTTAACCATATCTTCATAGTTTTCTCGTGCCATCTCTGAAAATGTCTTAGAAATGGTTTCATAGTTCCAAGTCATAGCTTCTCTCCTTACACTGATATTGAGTTGGCCATAAACCTTGTTGTACTTCTTCAAGATCCGTTAGGCCATCACTATCCGTGTCACTGCTCAAGGGATTGGTTCCTCGATCTAGTTCCACAGCGTCCGTTAAGCCATCCTGGTCAGAATCCGTATTGTAAATTGTTTTTGGTTTCATCTAGTTGTCCTCCATTTTCCGCTTTGAAAAGCCATAAGCTAGACCGAGAAGAAGTCCTCCACCAACAAGCGTCAAGAGAGACTGACTCTCCCCTGTATTTGGGAGAACACTAGCAGGAACTGGCGGCTCAGGAGTCTCAACTGGTGGTTGTGATGGTGTTGGCTGATTTGGAGTTGGTGGTTCTGGTTCAGGAGTGTGCGTCTTAACGGTGTTTGAACTGATGGTATAACCATTAACAGTATGAAGCACTGTATTTTCCACCTCACCTGAAGCGATTCGTTTCATCTGCAAGTAAACATCCGCCTGAAATTCAGATTTTTCTGCGAGACTTTCTAAAAAATCTTTATCAAAGCGAATGGTGACTGTGCCTTTTGAAGTATCCACCTCTTGTAGCGTGTACTTGGTCACTTCTGTACCTTTTGGTAGAACACTTCCATCTTTTAGGGTGACATCCACCAAAGTATAAGCCTTGTAGACACCATTATAGGCATCGTGACTTTCATCGTAATCATCGTTAAAACGATAGTCAATGAGCGGTGTTGCACGATTAGCTGGAATGCGTGCCCCTACTAAGCGATAGTTAAAGACCTGATTCATAGCAAGACTTTTGCCATCAAGGCTCTTCTCCTTTTGAGACAAATCAACCACCACATCTTTTTGTGGGTCTAGTTTTGGAACATTATTGACCACGGTTTCTGTCACATAGGCCATGCCAAAGTCAATCTGATAAGCCGTATTTTCATACTTGCCACCAGTCTTTGTCAGCTCATTCTTAATGGTCATCGGCAGTGTCACGACTAAGGTTTGACCTGTTTTGACATAAGTCTCGTAAAAGGCTTTTGAATCATCGGCACTTAAGACTTGAATGGCTCCTTTGGGTGTAAACTGGCGTTTGGCCATAGCTTCTTGAATGACTTTGGGGGCTTCTGATAGGCTGGCGTAGGTTTTAACAGAGGCACCTTTGACAAGATTGCCTGACTTATCCATGATGTGAACACCATCTGGATTTAAAGTCAGAGCTTCTTCGGGATAGTCATCTACCATGTAGAAACCTTTAGCAAGGGTATCATCTGTCACTACCAAGTCCTTGTACTGACTGTAATCCAGAACCATTTTATAGTAATTGATGGTATTAGGAAGAATGGTCTTGCCATCAATTGTGCTACCTGCTTTATTAGTATTAGACTTGTGTGGGGTAACTTTGGGTACATGATTAGTCACCATGTTGGTCTTATAGGCTTGCCCAAAGTCCACTTGATAAGCCACATTATCATAAGACTTCCCTGAATGAAGCATGGATTCACGAACGGTCATAGGCAGTGTAATAGTAATGTTTTGTCCCTTAGTCACATAAGTATCATAAAAGACTTGAGGGTCTTCTGCCATAAAGACTTGGAAGGCTCCTTTAGGCTCAATCTTTCGTTTAGAAAGGGCTGCTTGTAGGTTTTTAGGCGCTTCTGATAAGCTAGAATAAGTTTTCACCGTAACACCTGATACTGCTTTACCATCAGATGTGGTTAGCTGAATCGCTGTTTCATCTGGTAATAGGGCTTCTTCGGGATAATCATCTACAAAGTAAAATCCTTGTGCAATTTGAGTCTTATCTGCTTTAATACCTCGGTATTGGTCCAAGTCCCATGACAGCGTATAATGGTTTTTAGTTCCCACAATCATGGGCTTCCCATTGATGTCCACCTTATCATTATTCAGGTTTTGTTTCTTAGGCTCTGGAGAAACAAGGGTATTGGTCACTTCCTTGGTTTCGTAGCCATTGCCAAAATCGACTTGATAAGCCTTATTCTTGTAGTTAACAGTTTGACCATAAAGACTCTCTTTAACGGTCATTTTGGTTAGCAGTTCCAATGAAGTTCCTGTTTTAACGTACTGGTCATAGAAGGCTTGGTTATCGTGAGGCATGAAAACTTGAAAGGCCCCTTTTGGTGTGATCTTGGCACGAGCCAGTTTGTCTTGAAGGTCTTTAGGAGCATCCTTTATAGAAGCGTAAGCTTTGACAGAAATTCCTGACACAGACTTGCCATTACGAGTGGTAATGACTGTTCCCTGATCCACTAAATCCAGCACATCTTCAGGGTAGTCGTCCACAAAGAAGAAGCCACGTGCAATGGTCTCTTTAGAAGAGCTATCTCCCTTGTATTGGTCTAAATCCCAAGTCAAACGGTAGTGATTGGTGGTTCCTAAAGCAACCACGGTATCGTTAATGACGACACCGTCCTCATTTTCATTGCGTTTCTGAGGTACAATGTGGCTGGTCGTATCTCCATCACCTGGTGTCCGAATGGTTACAACATTTGAAGTGACGGTATAAGCATTTGGTGTTCCCTTGTTCATCAAGAGCTTATAGCTGTTGGAATAAGTGGCCCCATCATTTTGAACAGTTCCATAAAGTTTTGGGGCAGTCAGTTGATAAACCTTGGTTAAGTCTTTATTAACCTCCTGCAACAAGTTTTCCTTGGCAGTTAAGGTCACAAAGTTCTTTTCCTGATTAAAGGTCACCTCATAGTTTCCGTTCTCCACTTGTGTTTTTTCCTTATCAAACACATAGCCTGCTGGAAGGTAGTCTTCGAAAGTAAGGCTTGTTGTTTTGGCACGATTGGAAGAAAAAGCGTCTACTGTCAGTGGGTAAATAACAGTTGAAGCCTTTGCGACTGTTTTGCCATGAAGATTAGTTTGGTCTGTATTCACCACTTTTTTCATAATTTCGGGCGTTGTTGTCAGACGGTAGTCATGGTAGTGAACCATTGGCACTTGTGGTGCTTTGGGCAAGGGTTTTGAAGTAGGAATTTTCGGCAAAGTGACCTTTGTTAAGGTCAAGCTAGGTTGTGTCACTTTCTCTAGTGGTTTCTCTTTAAAAGTCACATGTGGCTCAGGTGTAAACGTCTTTGGTGTGAAAGTTTTTGGCACCACCTTAATCGGATCAGGTACGGAATCCAGTTTTGGGGTCACATATGGTTTAGGACTATACGGTTTAACAGTCCGTGCGACGGGCAAAGTATTTAAAGCAAACCAATAGGTCTTTCCACCCACCTGCATCGGCATGTCTCCCTGCCCAAAAGTCACTGTATAGGTATTCCCTGATGTGACGGTTGAGACAATTGCACCTTTATAGGCATAGCGACTAGAAGTCGTATCCCATTCCTCTGACAACTTCAAATCACTGGCACGGTTGGAACCTAGTGAACGAGCCAAGCCTTCATTTGTCACTTGAATCGTTGAGCCACTGATAGGCACAAATTTACCAGACGAATCCTTTACATATTCCAGACCGATATCATTATGATTCAGTGAGGAGTGGGTAAAGACACCTGGTTTTTCCTTAGTGAAAGCTACTTGCGTTCCATCTTCCAAAAAATACTTGGCTTTAACACGGAACTCCATCTTATCGGTTCGCCAATTTCCTGTTCCATCATTCCGATAGGCAATAAAACCTTCTGTTGGATCGTTTGGCACGACTAACTGCACTGCATTGGTACCCGTTGGCGAAACAAGATTAGTAATATCATAAGTGATACGACTAATCCTCTTCCCATCAAATCGGGCATTTTGTAAGTTTTGATAAGTGAAGCTTAAGGTTTCACCTGTCTTAAAAGAGTCATATACAAAGAAGCCTGTGGAGTCTAAGATGTTTGAATAACCTCCAAGCATGGCATCGCCTTTCGCAATAATACGGTCTGGATTGCGGGTATTCGCTCCATGTTTAGCTTGTGGTTCTCCATTATTCAAGTTTAGAGCTTGAGCAAGGGCTTCTGAAATATAACCCTCTTCTCCTTTGGAAATCTCCGCTAAATCACGCTTGTAGCGGTCCATTTCTTTTGCGTTATAAGCGTCAATGGCTTCATTTTCTTGCTTTGCGGCTTCTTCTTTTTCCTTGTTGCGTTTGGTGATAGCTACAATTTCATCCGCACGATCTGTGGCCAATTTCTGTTGGTTGTTATTGTACTCATCAACAGCAGCTTGACCCGCTTTGTTTTCATCATCAATCGCTTTTTGTCCAGCTTGATTGCGTTTGTCAATCGCTTCATTATCAGCCTTTGCCTTAGCTAGACCTGTTTCATTTTCCTTTTGAGTAGCCAGATTCTTTGCGACAATGGCATCTGCGGCTTTTTTCTTGGTCACATATTCTGAAAGATTATCCTTATTTTTCTGATCAATAGTAGCTACTGAAGACATGTAATCCTGATAGCCTGGAACAGTTGAGCCATCTCCTGACGATACCGTTTGAGTCGTTACGGTCACATCAGCAAATTTATCTTGAGTCTTCACTTCTGAAACCTTGGTATCAACAGAACTGTTTAAGCCATTTCCTGCTAGAGTCGCTTCTTTGTGACTGGCCTCTAACGCAGCATTCCCTTTTTCAACACGTGTTTTATCTTGTTCATAGGTTGCTTTATAAGTTTTATAGGTATCTGTTACCTGAGTGATTTCCTCAGCTTGTTTAGCAGCATCGGCTTCAGCTTTAGCTAATTGTTGGTTAGTCTCACCAGCTGATGTCGTGTTTCCCAAATCCTTTGGCTGGTCTTGAACAGTCTTGACTCCTTCTGCTTTCGCTTGATTGACAGCTTGGGTTACTGTATCATGAGGAACCGTAACCGTGATAGCACCGTCTGTTTGACCAGTTGAAGCAAGACTCTTCGTCTGTTCCACAACTGGTGCTGGCTGTGCTTGAGGCAAATTGGTGGCAGGATTTTCCGTTCGTTGAATGATGTTATCCTGTGGTGTCGTTACTTCGTCAGCCTGCGCCACTGCACCACCCCATGCGACAATAGCTGTGACCATTGTTCCAATAGCTACCGAACAAAGCGTACGATACTTCTTACTTTTACGAAAGACATGCTTCTCTGCTTTTTCCTGATTCACTAAAAAGTGATGATGACATTGTTTGGTCATAACTAATCCTTCTTTTCTTTTGATAAGTAGCAACAATCTGTCGCTCTTTCCCCATCATAAAAAAGAAGCCTTGATTTTGGTATCACACCAAGTAAGAGATTAGTAAACTGTATGTATAACATCTAAAAATGTTGCTTTTGTACTGTAAAAATGGTAAAATTGCAGTACAAAAGCAACAAAGAGAGGGAGAAATATGTCTAAAAAAGAATTGTTACTTGAGTACTTAGACAATCATAACGGCATGATTACTTATAGAGATTGTAAAAAATTAGGTATTCCAACCATTTATCTAACTAGACTAGAAAACGAAGGGGTTATCTTTAGGGTCGAAAAAGGTATCTATCTATCCTCTAGTGGAGGTTATGATGAATACTATTTCTTTCAGTATCGTTACCCCAGAACTGTTTTTTCTCATATCTCTGCTCTTTATCTACAAGGACTTACAGATGAAATTCCTCAATATTTTGAAGTAACAGTCCCAAGGGACTACCGTTTTAGGAATACACCATTAAATTTAAATATCCACACTGTTTCTAAAGACATTGTCAACTTCGGGGTCACCAGTGTAAAAACTCCAATGGGAAACACCGTTAACGTTTATAATTTTGAACGTGTTCTGTGTGATTTTATCCTTAATCGAAATAACATTGATGCTGAGCTCTTTGTCAAAACACTTCAAACTTATAGTAACTTCCCTAAAAGAAATCTCGCAAAGCTCTATAAATATGCTCAAAAACTAAATATCTTAGATGAAGTTAAACGAACCTTGGAGGTACTACTATGAATAAAGCAAAATTAACAGCACTCTGCCATAAAATATCGAAGAATACTGGATTAACCTTTAATTCCGTCATGACCTATTACTTTCTTGAAGCTATTCTGAAAAAATTAAGTCAGAGTTCTTATTCGAATCACTATATTTTCAAAGGTGGATTCCTACTTTCAAACGTCATTGGGGTCGAATCTCGCAGCACTGTTGATATTGACTTCCTGTTTCATAAACAAACTTTATCAGAAGAAAATATTCAACAACAACTTGAAGAAATTTTAACTGAAGCGAAAGATGGTATTCAATTTTCAATTCAATCCATAACAGCTATTAAGGAAAGCGATGATTATGGTGGTTATCGAGCAACCATTTTATGTCAACTAGAAAATATTAAACAAATTATCCATTTAGATATTGCGACTGGAGACATTGTCACACCTTACCCTGTTACCTATGACTATAAAGCCATTTTTGATGATGGCAATTTTCCAATCATTGCTTATACGATTGAAACAATCTTAGCTGAAAAACTCCAAACCATTTATTCACGAAATTTCTTGAACAGTCGCAGCAAAGATTTTTACGATGTCTATATCCTTTCAAAGCTAAAGAAAGATGACATTGATTTTTCACAATTAAAGATTGCTTGTGAAAGAACCTTTTCCTATCGTGAAACTGAACTCGATTTCAATAAAATCATTGAACTACTGGAGAGATTCAAATCTGACTCTGTTCAACAGCAACAATGGCAAAATTATTCAAAAAAATATAGTTATACAAAAGACATTCTATTCACAGATATACTTAATGAGATTATCAGCCTCCTGATAGCTCTCAATTCTAATCATAACACTTAAGTCATGACTGAGAGACTTTAAAACCTTGCCATAAAAAAACAAAAAGGCTATGCTAACATTTTTATACTTTGTTAGCATATCCTTTTTATTTCGTTGTGTAGACAAAACTGATAGTACTATCCACTCCTGATAATTTGCGGAAGGTATAGTTGGGATTACTTAGTTTCAATAATAATTAATATCGTTTTATTATAGAAGAACCTTCTTTTGATATACATTAACAGACTATCACTCTTTCTCTATCATAAAAAAGAAGGGTTGATTTTGGTATTACATCAATCAAAAAAATGAAAAAAGCCATCCATAAAAAAGTAGATGACTATGAATTTCTGTAATGCTATCAATGATTTCCTATAACACAATACTTATTATTAAGACGGCCAACTAACTTTTCTCGTCTTAGGAATTTTAAAGCGTTTCTTATCAATAAGCGTCAGTTCAATTCTTTACAATTATAATGGAGGTATCATTAATTTTTAGACTCCTTGGAAAATAATGATTTCCCTGCTCACGTGACAGTTCAACCGTATAACTAATACCATTACTTAATTTGAAGACCACAAAATAGATATTATCTCTTTTAAATCATGTACCGACTTTTCTATTCAAAATATTTTTCGTAGTGTAGAATTTACATTCCATTAAGTATAACATTTGGTAAAATAATAGAGTCCCGACAATTTTAAATTTATTTTCATTAAACCAACCATTATCAGCCTTATTAAGACGTTCCAAGGTCCAATCACCTTTTAATCCTTCAAAAATACTACCAGCATTATTAGTTGGCAATTAACATGATGTTCTCTAGATAGTCCTAATCCTAATTAGTGGGGATTGAAGAATTTGGCACCAAAAGAACAATCTCAGGATATTCTTCCATATTAGTCTGATAAATGTATCTGTACTGAGAAACATATTTCTCAATTGTATTGACTAAGCAAGACATATCAATATTGAGAATATCAACCTCCCCATCAAATATCTTTAACCATTCCAATGTATATGTCATTTTTATTTTCTCTCAATCACAGAGTATGAGGCAAAAAAAGGAGGACTGACGCATCAGATCCTCCCAGACGTGATTAGCACGCCCCAATTCGATATAACTATAATACCACTAATTTCATTTTTCGTCAATAAATTTACTTAATTGTTGAATCGAAGTTTTTCTATTTGTACTGATAATCTTAAAAAAAATATCACGATTAATTAAGAGAATCGTCGAATCTCTCAACAATCTCATTGAATTGATTGATATATTCATTAAGGATTATTGAATCAAATTTTAGAAGGTTCAAAGTCCAAATTAACAGAATGAAATAATCTTCAATAAATACACAAGTAAATGTTGATAACTTCAAATCTTGTTTTATCTGTATCTTGAGTACTCTAGATACACCACTTGAAAAATTGGCATTAAAAATCGCACTATTGTGCATAGTAGCATTTCTTAACTCAATAAGAGAATTAACAACTAACTCAAGTGAGTTCGATCTTTTAGGGATAATCGTAAAGTCTCGATTCAATTTTTCACGACTTAACTTGGTTAAACATCCTAAAAATCTACTAAACTGTCCCAAAGTAATAACTTCAAAATAAGCCCAAAGAGGAATTTGATAATTACTATCTAAATAATGCTTGATGACTTCATTTTTATCTGAATAATATTCAATTGTATCCAGTATATTTTGCTTTGTTTCATTATACTGAACGAATTTCTTATCATATTTCTCATTTTCACCAGCGTAGTCTTCGTAGCAAGCTAATTGATTATCTAATATATCCTCTATCCCACTACTAGATTCTGCAACCAATGAATCAATAACTCTATTTTTTAATGCTGTCTCTACTAGCATTACGATAGGATAAAATAGTCCTTTTAACTCCATACCAAAATTATAGATTGCTACAATTTCCTCAAATGAAGTAATAGATAGAATACCATCTGAATTGGATTTCTTAACAAATCTATATCGCTTATATCCATGATAGTAACCCATATTTAAGAGTATAACAGAGTCAACATCATGAATATTTATTTTATGATTTTCCAAGATATGGTTAACTAGACCCGCAGAAGTCAAACCAGTTTTTGACTCTTTTTTAATTTTTTCAGTATTTGTTTCCATTTAGAAATATTGGGAATTATTATAAGGTAATAAACCAAAAGCCTATGAAATCGGCAATTCTAAGCTTTTTGGTTTATACTCATATTCTTTTAGCCGCTCTATACGATTAAATTATGGCGAAATACTTCATTTATGATTTTTTTAGTTGTTATTTCATCTATTCCAAAATATTGGAGCTGCATAGCTAGGACAATTTGTTCAAGGAACACCACATCTAGCAAAGACTCATTTATAAATTCCTTATCTAAATTTCCGTGAGCAAAATTATTTCTTTGTTTGCCTATTCGCTCTCCAATTTCAGAGTGATTATAAGAAATATTGTTTAATTTATACATGGATCGTCCGAATAAATCCAATAAAGTCGCACCGTATTCTTCAAATATTTGACTAATCTTTTGAGAAAGAGATAAATAGGATACAACTGATTTTTTCAAATCTTTGTAAATTTTTTTCAATTTACCTGTTGAAGTCTCAATTAAACAATCTAATTCTTTACTAGCTTCTTCCTCTAATTTTTTTCTTTGATCACTTTTCCATTCATCTTCTGAGAATAGTCTACTAAACTCCCATTCAAAGGCAGCTGTCCTAAGTACAAAACTGGCAGCATCTATTTTCCTACTATCATTAAAACTTTTACTAAGATGTCTGAGATATAAATTATTTTCAGCTATATCGTTTAATATCTTACCCTCATAACCAGCAATATATTTTTGTTGAATATACCTTCCCTCTTTCAATGGTTTCATTTCAATCTCAATATCTTCTTCAATTTCATTGAATTGCCCAATTTCACCTTGCCTATTTGACAATTGAATCTCAGTAAAACTAATATTTCTGCGATTACAAAAAAATTGGATAAACTCCTTTGCGATACGATATAGTTCTCGTACAAAAGAATAATCTTGAGTTTCTTCAAAATGAAAAACCATTGACGAGGACAATGCTAGAGGTGGATTTTCAATGGATAGACTCGTAGTTCTTGTAATACCAAAATAAACTTGAACCTCTTTTCCAAAAACGCTAAACTTCTGTTTTTCTGTCGTTGTTGAATCAAAATCATATGTACTAATATTAATTTTTCCATCGCGTCCTTCAGCTTTATACGAAATTTCAAAGGCATGATTAATCGGATGAATATAGTTTAGCTCTAACCCGCTAAATGACATCCTACTAATCATAGGCTTGTCAGAATAACTAAAAAAATAGGACAGAATCGATACGGTAATGATGCCATTATTTTCATGAAGTTGAACGTATTTATTTGTTAGAAATGTAATGACTCGATTTGTTTCATTCGTCCGTCCATAAAGAAAGTCTTCTTCTACAAATTTAGGCTCCCCTGGCCAAGCAAATCCCCCTGTTTCTAACTTAGTATAGAACCAAGAATGGCTAATCACATCCTTCTCCTCTTCTTTAGGAATCAAGGATAATTTTTCTTCATCGAATGTGAAGAAAAATTCATACCCCATCATCTGTAAAGTCCCTGTCAACATACTAAACCTCCAAATTATTTAAAATAATTGCCACCACTTCCACCGATTCCTCAAAACTAATTTCGCTGGCATATCTGAATGATTTTTGATAACGAGCCCAAAGCTGATTCTGATAGTCGGAGCTACGGATTGCATCTATTTGATTTTCCCAATTTGTCAAAGCATCTAAGCTATCTCTTTTCTTAGCAGTATTGTGCACAGCACTTTTTAAGACAGGCACATTAATTTCATCTTTTCGAAGGTGATACAATGTATAGAGATCGTAGCGGTCACGAGGTCTAGTTGAAGCAGCTCCGCGCCTAATAATCGTTTCTAACTTTTCAGCAAGAACAGTTTCTAAATTATAAGTCCAAACTTCTAACTTATCCTCTGAGAAAACAGATTGCAGTTGATATGAAATTTCTCGTGGCGTAATCTGGTCACCTGTTGTTATATCAATAAAGACGACCTCACGTAGAGTATCAAATGTCGCATTTAGTTTAAGGGAAAAACCACCATATTCGTCATCTTGTCGAATTGGCTCTAACTTATCAATTTCAAATTGGAAACCTTCAGAAGGTTGATTGACTATTTCTGTAAAGATAGCTAGGATATTTTCTCCGTTGAGAGGAAGACCTTTCAAGGTAACATCTAAATCCATTGTTGTCCGTTTATCTAAGCCAATCATCTGGCCAATAAGAAATCCACCTTTCACAATGAAAGAATCTTTATACCGACTCTCAGAGATGAGTTTTAAGACTTGTTCAATCAGATAATTTTGCTGAACTTGTTGAGCAGGTATCCCTTTTTCTCTTGCAATATTCTTGATTTTGGCTTTGAAACTATTAGAATTTGAAAATTTCACGACAAGACCTCCACATATGATTGTAGTTTTTCGGTTACTTTAAATAGTTGTGCATAGTGATACAACTTGGCGTAATCCACAGCTCCTTTTTTGAAGTAAGCTTGAAAAGCTGGTGCAATGACTTGAATATCAACATGATAGGTCGTTCGTAGGCACTCAACCAACGTTCGTTCCATATCATACACTAAAATAAACTGCCCAGCCTGTCGCTCCAGTTTTATAACGCCAATTTCATGATAATTTCTAGCAACAATCGGTTTAATTCCTGCTTTTTTAATTAACGTTGTATTTGTCCCAAAGGGAAAGGTCATCACAGGTTCAAATGGAACTGTAAGTGAAAGACCATGTAACCAGAGAGCAGTTTCTAAGGAATAAATTCCTTTTGGAAAACGATACTGTAGACTAAAAAAGTCATCGATATAGGTATCTGGCAGATGATAGATACCTCTTTCAATTGATTCCACTTTCCCTTTTGAGACTAATTGATTCAGTTGTTGGTAAGAGAAGTTAAGCTCTTCCATATCACGGAAAGTTATAACTCCATGATTTTTCTTAATATAATGATAGACAGGTTTCTCTAACAAATCCATGTCGCCACCTCCAAAATAATATGCTAACAATTCACCATAATGTTAGCATATTGTTTCAAAATAATCAATTATAAACAACAAGGATATGCTAACATTTTTATATTTTGTTAGTATATCCTTTTTTCATTTCGTTGTGTAGGCAAAACTGATGGTACTATCCACTCCTGATAATTTACGGAAGGTATAGTTGGGATTGCCGTTATAGTTGGTCTCTGAGATAAGAAATGACCCATCTGGGTAAACTTTTTCAACGAAGGCCACATGTCCGTACTGTCCACCCGCAAAGGAGACAATCGCTCCTGCTTTAGGGATGGTTCCTGTTTCACCACCGAGACTAGCCGCAGTTCGTACCCAATCTTGACCATTGCCCATGGTATTGATAATCGGAATTTTCTCACCATTTTTACCTTTGAGTTTTAATCCTAATTGGTTAATCCGTGCAGCTACTCCCCATGTACATTGACCGTAGGCATAGCCCATACCATCACCACCACCTGGGATAGAATTGTCATAAAGGTCACCACGAACAGCTTCCAAAGCTTTGGGATCACTTTGTGCGGTCCCACCATTTGGCTGGCTAAACCCTTTTTCGATTTGGTAATACCACTCGGTTGCTCTGGTTTGGCGTTCTAAGAGCTTATCTCCACTATTTCCTTCCCAATAAATGAGAAAGAGTTGAGCAAGGCTTGCTGGACTTCCTGAATGTTTGAAGTAGTCTTTTAACCAGTTGGTGTAATAGGGACTATCCCCATGCAACATAAAGTCCAGTTGTAAGCCTAGATTATACCACTTCTGATTCTTTCGTTTAGCATATTCTAACAAAAGTGTGTGACGGCGTGACCCATCAGCGGTGTCTGTCCACTGTCCCAATCCTAGTCCACGTCTCAAGATATTAGAGTAACGACCGTTATAAATAGCTGGGCCACCCAGAGACAGCCACCCCTCATCATCCCAAGAGTTTTCTCTTGCCCCAACTGGAGGAGATAGGTAGTCGCCTTCAGCTCGTTTGGGATTGATAGAGGATTCTACCGACCAGTTTCCTAAAATAGCTGCGATGGCTTGATTGGTTGCTCCTTGACTTTTCAGGTACTCATAGATCGCTTTCGCTCTCGCAAACTCATCTCCGCCAAACTGACCAATGGCTGGTATAATAGTGGTTTGAAGCTGAATCACTTTAGGAAAGTAAAAGGCTGGATTAACATAAACCAACTTGTCCGTGTCATCATCCACCTTTTGATAGGTGACTTTTAGCCCCGTACCATCTTTAGTTTGGCCAATAACCTCTCCTGCTTGGACTCGCTGACCAGCCGTCACTCGACCAGTATGAACATTATAAAGAGTGAGTTGAGTCTTGTTTAGTCCCTTGCCTGATGTGAGGATAAGATTATCCCCATCAAGAGAGACTTTCCCATCCATTGGTGCCACAATCACTTGGTTCTCTTTAGCCTCTAAAATGATGTGATGATGAAGCATTGGTTTCTCATCCATCACCTCGTAGCCATAGCGAACGGTCATGGTTAGAGCGTCATTTTCCGTTTGTCCTTGAAAGGGATTCTCCAATTCCTGAAGGGCAAGGTAAGTTCCTGCCTCGCTCAATTCCTTCAGGTCTGCTCGTTCTTCATCTGAGAGTTTATAAGGAGGATTCTTAGTTAAGTCTGACATGGACTGAATAGATGAGCCACCATTTAAGTCCTGCCAAAGCTGACTCAAATAAGCTTGGTAGGTTTGAGAACTTTCTTCCATAACTTCGTCTAAGGCATAATTCTGATACTTGTGATTCATGAAGGCCATGACCTCATCAATCTTAGTGTAGTAGGTAATGCCTTTGTCATTGATTCTCGTGTGCTCCGCATCCTCCCAGGTCAGATGAGTATAACTCTTGGTCAATTCTATCTCATCTTGTTGGATAAGACTGGTTCCTGAAATCCCCATGACAAAACTCATCATGAGAAGAAAGAAAAACAAGAGACCTGATACCACCCAAGTCATTGGATTTGCGATAAGAGCTGAAAAGAAGGTCAGACTCCCCTTAATGGCTTGGATTATTTTTGAAAAGCCTGCAATACCTTGCTTCCCAGCCTGTTTAAGAAAAGTTTGGTAACGTCTTCTTGGCTTTAAAGGTTTTTGGCGTTTCCAGCCCTTCCCCTTTTTAAAGTTCTGATACCGTTCCTTGCCATGAGCAATCTTGTTTTTGGCAAAACGATGTCCAGTCTGCCCACCTTTCACGACGACTTTTCCAGCTTGATAGGTAAATCTAGCATAGCGTCTGCCTTTTAGACTGGTATCTTTTAGGGTTCTAAGACCATCTAAATCATCGTCTTGAGCAACTACATCTAGCGATTCGGACGCTAGAAAACGCAACCCTCGTTTAACTTTGGTAGAGGTTTTCTTGACCTTATGAGCCTT
Organism: Streptococcus mitis; assembly: GCF_005844455.1. GTDB lineage: Bacteria > Bacillota > Bacilli > Lactobacillales > Streptococcaceae > Streptococcus > Streptococcus mitis_BF. Next base: position 27,164 of record NZ_SPGF01000015.1, read on the forward strand.
TTTGAGCTGATGAACCTCACGTTTGGCGGAAGTGACTTCTTTTTCTGCCTGAAGGCGGTCAAAATTTTTCTCTTTTTGGAACTGAAACCGTGAAGTTTTCGTTTCTTTTGGCTCTTTGCGATAGGTAAACTTAGGATTGACAGTTTTCTCTTTTTCTTCTAGCTTGACCTCTGCTAAGTGTTTTCGAGCAATCTTCAGACGATTTCTTGCTTGTGGAAGACGGTACTTTCTGATTTCTTTTGCCTTTAACCATCTGGGAGATACATAGGCGATAGACTCCTTAAAAGTTTCTGTCGCAGCTGCTTTTTCATCTTGATAGGCTTCTTTAAGAGTTTTCTTCTGTTCTTTTGCTTCTGCTTTCTCAGCTCGCCTGGTGAGAAAGCGTTTTTTAGGGAGAGCTATTTGTATGGCTTTCTTCTCCCTACGGTAATGAATTCGACTAGACTTTAAACTGCTTTGAAAGGTTTTTCGTGCAGTTTTAATGCTTTTCTTATCCGATATCATTTGTCAATCCTCATCTTTTCTGGATCGGTACTCATGATGTCAAAGAGCTTGGTTTGGTGTGGTATCTTATTTCTGAAAGGCACAACCGTTGAGCCAGCTTTAATGAGACCTGCTCCTTTTTCTGGATTAACCAAGTATTTCTCTAACTCCTTGGATAAACCTAATAGATGAACCAATTCTTCTCGGTCGTTCTTAGCCTGTTTTAGGAGAATCATGAATTCGCTATTTGCAATAATGCGTCTGCCATTGGCATCAAGAAGCAGAGTCTCCACATTCTGCGTAATCCCTGTTGGCGTTGCCCCGTACTTCCGAACCCGACTCCAGAGTTTGAAGAAGAAATCAGAAGCGTACTTATCCAGCAACAATAGCTGCATTTCATCAAAGTAAATCCATGTCTTCTTCCCTAGTTTTTGATTCTTCACCACACGATTCCAAATCTGGTCAAAAATCACCATGAGGGCAATTTGTTTGAGTTCATCGCCCAGCTTTTTGACATTGTAAATGAGGAAGTGGCTATCGGTTTTGATGTTGGTGCGGTGTGAGAAAATATCTAGAGAACCTTCCACATACAGTTCCATATCAAGAGCCAAGTCCTTCGCTTCTAGTTCAGGTTGCTTGGAGAGGACAAAGACCCATTCCACCAAAGACGGTTCTTGAAAATGCTTATAGGTCAAGCGTGTCACACGGTCGATTAGTGACTTCTCACGACCATCTATTTTGCGGTCCAACAATTTCCCAATCCAAGACAGGAGAAATTCTGACTTGACCTTAACAGGGTCTTCATCCATATTCTCATCTGACAAGTCTAGGACATTCAAGAAAGTGGTGGAGTCAGGCGCAATGTCAATGCTTTCCCCACCAAAGGCTTAACCGATGATGCTGTACTCATTTTCAGGATCGACGATGATGATTTCGGTATCATTATCCGCTTCTTTTAATTTAGTCGAAATAATCTCATGTTTTGTGGCCATGCCTTTCCCTGAACCTGATGTCCCTAAAATGAGACCTGATGGGGTATTGAGTTTCCCACGGTCAATGGTAATGATGTTACTTGAAATCTGATTAATCCCGTAAAATTTTCCACCTTTGTCCTGAATATCAATAGAAGTCCAAGGTGAGTTGACGGCAATATTCGAGGTTAAGAGAGACCGAGAAACACCTTCAACATAATTCTTCCCAAAGGGTAACAGACTATTAAAGGCAGCTTCCTGCATATAGGTTAGATTATCAATGATGAGATCATTTGAGCCGGCCACTTGTTTGACAATGTCTAAGGATTGGTTCAGCTGATCCTCATTATCCGCAAAGACCCCAATCAAAAAGAGGGTGTCAAAGAGCTTATCTCCAGTCTGTGTCATAGTTTTAAGCAGCTCATCAGCTTCATCAATATTGCTTTCAAGAACCTGACTAACCTTTTCCAAATAAACACCAGAGCGTGCCATCTTTTGTTGCTCGCCAATTTTTTGTGATTCCATCAAGGTTTTCTTGGTTCGGAGTTTCTTCATGGCCTCTGACTTAGCTGAGCCTTTGGCATGCAGGCTCATCATCACTTCCAAATCCGACTGTATTAAATTACGAATAAACTTGTCCCCTAGCTCCATACCGTAATCCCGAACATAGACAATCTGAAGCAAGCGCTCATCTATCTCCATATAATTCTTGTGTTTGAAAGATAAGCTTGGTGGTGCAATAAAATGTTTGGTGGTTTGTCCTGAACGCACGAGGTCTTGATAAGTAAAGGATAGATGGTTTTCTCCGCGTAACATATCGGCCAGGTGATTGGCTCGTTCTTCTCCTGTCAAGAGGTTAAAGCTAGCCTCGATTTCTGAAAGACCGCTCTTGAAGTATTCTCCAATTTGAGACAGGGAGCGATAAGCCAGTTTAGGCGTTTGGTCACTTTTCCCAAAAGAAATCAACTTGATAGCTGAAAAATTATTCTCTCCTGCTTCTAAGTTAGCATCCATCATACGGTTGAGTTCCTCACGGTAGGGATTAAAACCATCTTCATGCAAGGGATAAAGGACACTTTTTCGGAATTGTTCCAAGTTGACTTTCTTGTTAAAAATGGTCAGTTGGAAATTTGTTTTATCGTCCAGCGAATTGATTAAATCTGAATACTTCTCAACCATAGCCACCTTATCCTCCAATCCCACGGTCTGGTAATTGACATCCCCTAAGAGATAGGACTGAGAGAAATAATCTGGGCTTACCTGCATGAGGCCATTGGGAAAGAGGCCTTGATAAAGAAGAGTATTAAGTATTGTTGGTAGAACCTCCTGTTTCTTTGGGGCTATCTTTTTGACCTTAGAAGAGGTCTTTGGTTTCATGAAGTGTTTTAAGTTTTTCATGGTGAATTCCTTTCTGTCCGGTTAGTGTGCGGTCTGGTACCGTCATCTCGTAATGAAAACGGTATTTTAAATAGGTTTCAAAGGGAAGATCATTAGGACGATAAACCCCAAATAACATGAGGGGAATGGTAAACGTAAAAACAAATCCATAGACAAACCAGTCTCCAAATTGCCAATAAAAGAGATTTAGCCCTAAGACAAGGATGGTGATGGTAATAGCTGGCAAGACAAAAATGACTTGCCGTGTGGTAAAGCCTAACCAAGCCCTGTGTTGAACCTTTGTAATGTCCTTAAAAACACGTGTATTCATAAAATAGTAACTCCTTCTTTGATAAAAGGACCAAGATGGAAATCTTAGTCCAGTTTAAATTGTTTTGTGACTTTGACGCAGTAGGCGTCTGAACTCTCTACGCTAGCTCCTAGCTATGACAGTTCTAGTCGTCCTTGCGGAGGTCGGACAACGAAATCGACCGTAAAGCAGTACCTTGTTCCTCTTCGATTTCCAAGGAACAACCTTAAACAGTCCACTGGACTGTTTAAGCTATCCTACTCTCACATGCCCAAAATACTTCGGGCAGTGCGTTGACTGCCCACCAATGCAATGATTAACAAAATAGCCTGCACTAAGCTACCAAACATAATGGCTAGGCTTTCCATAATCCCTGCCCCATTTGAAACAGCGATTTTTCCAGCTGATTCAAAAAGAGGTACAAGAGAGACGATGAGGAAAATCAAAACTCCTTGCAAGGCATAGACCATAATATTTTTAAGATAGCCAATCCCAACGCCACGCCAATCATCACTAAGGAAAGCTGGAATCGTTAGTGGCGCAAAAGGAATCATGAGATAAAGCTGGATAAAGCGAATGGTAATGAGAATATTCACGACCATCACACTGACTAAACGAACCAACCAAATCATGATAGCAAAGAGCCCAACAATCATTTTTCCAACAATACCTGAGCCTTTAAGGCCTGAGATGGTGTCATAGGCTGTTCCCCCATGTGACACCACGCCTGCTACCTGTTCGATGATGTGGGAAGCGACGGCTAAGATAGCTTCCACAATCACAGTGGTGTTGGTAATCACCACAGCCACCATGATGTAGCTGACAATCATTGGGGCAATGGCTTCAAAAGTCATGGCGCCTCCCGAACCCGCAATTTTCTTCGCCATCTTAGAAAATTCCAGAATCAAGACAACCGCTAAAATCGCTACCCCCAAGGGCTGCATAATCCCTTTGGTGATGACAGACATATAAGACCAGACGGTTGGATTGTATTCTGCCAAGGATTTGATTAAATCAGCTGTTGATTTTAAATCCACATTAAAGCCTTCAAAAAGGCTGTCGCTTGAAATTTTCTCTGAGGCTAGAAAGACAAAAGCTGAGGTTAGTTTCATTATCATGTCATACCTTGCCCTCCTAAATTGTAATCTGAGTAACAAAGGCGCCAGCAGCACCGACCATCACCCCACCCACAATTTCTAAGATAGCATTACGGACACCTGGTCCTCCATCTTTGATATTGGTCGAAAGGTTGATAATGCCCATCACAACAAGAAAAGCCCCTACGGCAATCAAGCCTTTTTGTAAGAGAGACATGGCTTGTGCAAACATGGAGCTGGCATCCACTCCGTAAACAAAGCCTGTAAGTTTTTGATCCATATGATTCCTCATTTCCATTAGTGTAGTGTTCTTTCTGTGCGTAAATCCCTGACCTTATGATCCGATAAATCAAGAAGTGCTTCCTTATTGCTTAGAGGGTCAATCTCATAGTGCCACCAACGAGCGTCCGTTTCCTTATCTGCTAGGTATTGCCAGTTCTGGTGTTTCAAAGGGAGATACTTCTTCTCCTTAAAGACTGGAACTCCTGCAATTCGTACCAAACACTCATCTCGTTTCATATTTCCGACTTCATCAGGGGTCATGAGGTCCCTTGCAATTTTTTGATGAGAAGTAGAACCAGACCCTGTTTGGCCATAAGACCGACTGGTGTTCCTCACATCAATGGTTTGTTTGCCTAAAAGACTACTCATGAACTTGAAAGTCTCTTCGTCATTCCCACCCAGATACTGCAGACTGTCACAGTTACCAAGAATGGTTTTCCAAGCCTCTTTTTCCTTATAAAGCCCTTGGAGCTGAGCAATATTTTGGAGAATAGGTACGAGGCTCATGTTTCGAGAACGAACCGTTGAAGTTTGTTCGGCAAAGTCTGGGATTTCTCCACAGTTCGCAAACTCGTCTAAGTAGGCTCTCACATGAATGGGAAGTTCTCCCTTAAAGTCCACATCGGCTTGTCTGGTCAGGGTTGAAAAAATCGTTGCGAAAAAGAGGGCAGACAAGAATCTGAAGGTTGTGTCATTATCAGGAATGACAAGATAGACCATCGTCTTCTGAGTTCCCCATGTCTTCAAGTCCATGGTGTCCCGCTTTGTTAAATCAATGACGGATTGAATATTAAAGAGTGCAAACTTAGCCGTCGTCACGGCAATAACTGAATCAAGGGTCTTGTCCTTGTAGTTCTGAAAATCTGCCCAGTTACGCATGGTAAAGTTCTCCATGCCATACTTCTTAGCATAATTTTCAAACATGACTTCAAGGACACTCTTATCTTGATTGTCTCCTTTTGATAAGAGTTTAATGAGTTTTCCAATCTCTGAAAAAGCTGGGTAACGCCCGCGTTTGCGCCGCTTCTCTGCTTCTTCCTTGGAGCTTTTTGGAGGGTTGTAAAAATCAACCAAGTAGGAAGCAATCGCTCGCACCAAGGTCATGGACGCCTCATCCCAAAAGGGATCACTTCTTGAACCACTACCTTTCGTGTTGTTAAAGTACACCGTCAGCATGCGATTCAGATCATTCTCAGTTTCCACATAACGAAAGGGATTAAAGCCATCCGAATTAGTCATATTCACTATGTCTAATACCTTGACCTGATAGCCATTTTCTAGAAAGAGCTTGCCTGTCTTTTCTGCCAAATGGTCCTTGGGGTCAACCACAATGTTGGAACAGTTGAGCTGTATCAAATTGGGCTTCACAAAACGAAAGGTCTTCCCTGCTCCTGACCCACCAATAACAACCAGATTCTTATTTCGGTCAAACTGTGGCGTTTTCTTTTCTAAAAGAGTCAACCTGACATTTCGAGACAAGATGGTATCGTTCAAAGGATTCTTACTGGTAAAGGCTTTACGCTCACGACTATTTCCAAAACGAGCAGAGCCATACTCAGCCCCTTCTCGGTAGACCTTTTTGCCTGTTGAGATGTAAAGATAGACAAACCCCATGGTCATCAGTCCAAAGAGAAAGCCTAAGAAGGATTTTCCAGTGAAGTTGACATCCCACAAGGGATGAAGCACTTGTTTTTGTCCTTCTCCTAAGAGATAAGCAAGACGTTCAATGGGTGGCTGATTGGGAAGACTCTCGTACAGCAAAACCAAACGATGACAGAAATAGCCAAATACAAGCCCTAAGCTCCCAAAGACGATGGCTTTTTTCCCTGAATACACTAGAGAGTCACCTCCTTGGTCTTCACGGCAGAAGGTTTTGACATCACAATCTGTTCCTTAGCCTTTTCAATTTCCTCATCAAGGGTTTTATCGAATGTTAAGTCTTGAAGTTTTTCTGGATTAGAGACTAACTTTTTCAGTAACTCATCTAAGTGCCTGTCTAAAAGAGATTTGTCCTTGGCGTAGAAATGAAGATAGTCTCCCTGCCAACTGATGGCAATGGGAAGGTTTTCGGATTCCATCAGTTCCTTGAATTTCTCCACATCAATCGGTTTATCCAACATATCCTTGGTCACGTTTACCGATTCAATGGCATATGGACTTTGAAGCAGTTCTTCTAACTTTTGAACCCCAATCTTATAAGCGGAGTCTTGGGCTAGGGCTTGTCTTGCCGACCACTCTAAGAGCTTTAAGAGCGTTTGAACCGTAAACAGGCTACTTCTCTCCGCATATTGCAAAGCTTGGCGTTCCTGTTGTTCTGAAGACATAACTCCCTCCTTTGTATGATTCCCTCATAAAAATCAGGGTGCCTTCATAATACGAAAGCCTTCTTGATTTTGGTATCACAGAAATGATAGGAGAAAAACCACACCATTCCAAGAGAGATGAACCAGAGTAGACATTAAAACATCCGTTTTGAGACGAACCAGTCCTAATGTCACTCCTAAGCTGCCATAAATGAACCACGTTATCATGCTAGAAGGGTGGTGCGCCAAGGAAAAGAGGGAACTGGTCAACAAAAGCTGAGCAAATGGCTTAGACAGCCTATCCCACAAAACTTCTCGGTAAAAGACCTCCTCCACTATACTGGCATTAAGTAGAAAAATAATAAACGACAGAACGGGAACTTGATCCTGAACAGTTACCATCGTTTGTTGGTTAGTCTCAATTCCTGAAAGCGTGACACTCATGGCAAGAGCTATACTCACCATCACGCCAAGGCTCCCTAAAAGCCAAACTCCTCTCTCTATCCAGGACATGTTTCTTTTGGGCATGCCATAGTGTTTCCAAAACCACAGCAAAAAAGTTAAAAAAGCAACTTGTAAGACGATTAAGCCTATCCCATCAATCCATCCCATTAAGAAGAGACTAACTAAGAGCACATTAGCATGAATGGCTCCGTACATCAGTAATACTCGTCCCATCTCTACCTCCTAAACAAATCTTCATAATCAATCTCTAAGACTGCTACAATTCTCTCCACCCATTTGAGTTGAGGCATAAGGCGATTGGACTTATAATGACGGAAGGTCTGATAGAGACGATTAAACTCACTGGGATAGACATATTGACCTTTAAAGATTTTCCGTGCTAAATCTGCCCAAGACATGCCCTTATCAATGAGGAGGATTTCTAAATTTTCCCAAAAGCGTTCGTTCATAGATCCTCCTGTTCTGTCATATCCTTAAAGAGATGTTCACGAAAAAGGACTTCCTTATGGTCTCTTGGAAGAAAGGTTCGTGCCTCTTCTACACTCATATCTGGATAAACTTTCTGACGACTGACCACCAGTGGAAGACGGAGATTTTGTTCTGGTCTTGTTAAGACTAAAGTCACCAACTCACTCAATTTCATCTGTTTATGACGTTTAAAGCGCTGAAAGGAGGGAGCTAACATCTCAAAACAATCACTGGTTTTGGCAAATAATCCCAGTAAGTCCTCATATGCCAAGTGACCAACGTCTTTACAGGTATAGGAAATGCCATGTAACTTACAAAAGTTAAGGAGTTTCTGATTACGACTGGTATTTCGACTTAAATAGATTTCTAACATGTCTCCCTCCTATACGGATAAATCCTTCTGCAATTCTTGAGTAGGTGGTGTGAAAACTTTACTCCTATCAATCGGAGACTTGCCTTCGCTGAAACATTCAATCGTAATCAGACTTGTCATCTCCACTTCAGCTTGATGGATGGCTTCATCCAGTTCTGTACATTCCCTAATACTTTTATTATGTAACAACTTCATGTTCTTCTTCCTCAATCTTTCTATATGCTCCAGCGATGGCTTCGATGACTGTCACGGTCACACTATTGCCTGCTTGTTTATACAGCTGGCTTTTACTGGAGACGCTTTCCGCTCTTTCATAGGCCCAGTCAGGAAAACCCTGAAGTCTAAAACACTCTCTGGGAGTCAGCCGTCTGATTCTTAAACGATAGAGTTTCCCATCAATGACAATCCCTGTCACCTCATACCACTTGTCCTTGCGATATTCAAGAGCTGCCACAACTACCCTCATATTGTCAGAAGTAGTTATCGTATTAGATACCCCTTTTCCCACTCGTCCCCTTCGTTTTGTGGGCTCTGGATAAGCAAGGTTGACAGAATCCCCTATTGTCGCCTTGGCATAACCTAGTTTAGTAGCTTCTTTGATTTTTAAATGCGGAGCTTCTTCACGACAAAGAATCTTAGGAACTTTATCGCCTCCCTGCATGGTGGTAAGTGTTGGGGATACCCCTGAAATATCATAGATGCGTCCCGTTTGAACAAAAGATGTTGGTAAGGTTCCTGCGACAACGACACCATGCCTATCTTGAGCAGTTAGGGTAAACATAGGGGCTTGATTGTCCTTAAAGCGTCTGCCATGTTGGCGTTTCTTCAGTCTATCTGGTGTTAAAACTGATATAGCAATTTTAGCTCCTTCCCCTTTTCCTCTGGTTAGGGTTGGGGATAATCCGTGACTCAAGTAAACCTCCCCACTCATGCCTTTTCCTGATGGATTAACATTGCCTAATCGCTCAAGACCAGTTGGGCTACTTTCTCTTCGGAGAGGAAGTAAGAATCGGGGACGGTATCTTCTAGAATGTCCGATAATAAAGACCCTTTCTCTGTTTTGTGGGACTTGGAAATCTTTACTGTTAAGGATTTGCCATTCAACATCATACCCCAACTCATCCAATGTAGTGAGGATTGTTCGAAATGTCTCTCCCTTGTCGTGATTGAGTAAGCCCTTGACGTTTTCCAAGAATAAAAAACGTGGTTGAATCTGTTTGGCCGCTCGAGCAATTTCGAAGAACAAAGTACCTCTAGTATCCTCAAATCCCAATCGTCGGCCTGCGAGTGAAAATGCCTGGCAAGGGAATCCCCCACAGATGATGTCCACTTGTCCTCTAAGTTGTCTAAAATTTTGGTCTGTGACTTGTCTAATGTCATGAAATTCTATCTCTCCTTCAGTCTCATACATAGCTTTGTAAGATTTCCTCGCAAACTTATCAATCTCACAAAAACCAACACACTCATGGCCTTGACGCTCCAATCCCAGTCGAAAGACTCCAATTCCAGCAAACAAATCTAAAAATTTCATTTTTCCTCTCTTTCAAAATAAAAAGAGCCTTACTATTTGTAAAACTCTTACTTAAATATGGTCATCCGTCTCTGGTGCACGGATAATTTCAATCAATAAAATAATAAGGGAGATGAGATAGACTCCACCTAGTATCCATCAAATCATCTTAATCACCTCCCTTAGCTTCTTGTCGCCTTAGTTGCTTGGTCCATTCAGACAGCACACCATTAAACACGTATTCAGCTATCGCTTCTGCCGACCGAGCAAATCTCATATGTTCCAAAGCGTACTGATAACGGTCACTAAAATAAATCATGGCGTAATCACTAGCTACCTGTGATAAACCAACTTGTCTCAACTGGTCATGAACCAAGCCCCAAATATAATCTCGATCGTACTTGGTCACTGAGTCAACTTTGGGAGAAAAGGTATCTTCTTGTTTTTCAACTACAACTCGCCTCTCCTCCTCGTCCTCAAAAAGGAAATCACTCTTTTCAGTTTCACTATATTCAGTCTCACTTCTTTCAGTCTCACTAGGGGCTGAATTTAAAACCGGCCCTGGCTGATTTGGAGACCCCCCTAGTGTTTTTTGAACACTACCCCCGTCTGAATGTAAGACTGGGGTGGTGTCATGTTCCAACTCCCCTAAATAAATCTTATTAGCCAAACGCCCTTTTTCACTGGAAGACTGTTGGACTTCATCAATGAGTCCAAATTCTCTCAATGTCTTTTTAATCGTCAGCAATTTAGACTTGGAACAACCAAGAAGTGCCATCAATTTTGAGTTGGAATAAATGAGATAAATAGCTCCATCCTCATCAATCCATCCCTTACTCAGAGACAATTCCAATCGGTCTTTTAAGACAGCGTAGGCCACCTTAACTTCCAACTTCATATCCTTATAGCGCTCACTCTCAAATAAGAGTTTAGGGAGCTTATAATAACGCTCGGACGTTTGATATTGATTTGCAGTAATGCGTTTCATAATTATCCCTCCAACATTAAAACACCTAAATTTCCTGATTGTTCAAATTGGATCAGACCTGCCTGTTCCATTTCAGCAACTAGCTGATTTGCTTCATCAACATTAATTCCCATAACAAGTATGAGATGACACATCACAATTTATCGTGATGATTGTTCTTTCTTTTGCATCGTTTCCTCCTGAAAATAAAAAAAAGCGAGAACACTTATTAAAATGTTCTCGCCCAAAGTTTATAAATGAACTCCTTTGACCAAAATAGATAATAAACCTATATAAAACAAAAATCCTGCCAAAGATTTTTTTGGCAGGATTTTTGGCAGGAAACCGAATCAATTTATCAGTTTCTTCAAATCGCTATGAGCTCTAAAAGACTGGTAAATCGGGATTCCGCTCTCAAATTGCTATGTGCTTCTTATTTAAGAGTAACTGAAGCTCCAGCTTCTTCCAATTTAGCTTTGATTTCTTCAGCTTCTGCAGTTGGAACACCTTCTTTGATGACACCTGGTGCACCATCAACAAGTTCTTTAGCTTCTTTAAGTCCAAGACCAGTGATTTCACGTACAGCTTTGATAACGCCAACTTTTTTGTCACCAGCAGCTGTCAATTCAACGTCAAATGAATCTTTAGCAGCACCAGCGTCAGCAGCACCAGCTGCAGCTACAGCTACAGGAGCAGCTGCAGTTACACCAAATTCTTCTTCGATAGCTTTTACAAGGTCGTTCAATTCAAGGATTGAAGCTTCTTTAATTTCAGCAATAATGTTTTCAATGTTCAATGCCATTGTTATTTCCTCCAAATAAGTTTTTAATTATAATAGTTTTTTCGTAGCTATGCTACGCTGCGTAGCTTAAGATTAAGCTGCGTCTTCTTTGTTGTCTGCAACCGCTTTGACTGCAAGAGCAACGTTGCGCACTGGCGCTTGAAGTACAGAAAGGAGCATAGAAAGAAGTCCTTCGCGGTTTGGAAGAGTTGCAAGAGCAACGATTTCTTCTTTAGATGCGACAGCGCCTTCAATTGCACCACCTTTGATTTCAAGTGCTTCAGCGTTTTTAGCAAAGTCGTTCAAGATTTTCGCTGGTGCGATAACATCTTCATTAGAAAATGCTACGGCAGATGGTCCAACAAATACTGATGCAAGATCTTCAAGACCAGCTTTTTCAGCTGCACGACGCAAGATTGAGTTTTTAATAACTTTATACTCAACTTCGCTTCCACGAAGCTCACGACGAAGAACTGTATCTTGATCAACTGTCAAACCACGAGCGTCTACAACGACGATAGATGCAGCAGCTTTCATTTTTTCAGCTACTACGTCAACTAGTTCCGCTTTTTTAGCAATAATTGCTTCACTCATTAGTGTGTTCACCTCCGTAATTATTTTGCTTGGGGAATTTTTTCAAAAGAAAAACGCGCCCAAACCTAGACACGAAAGTACAATACGCTTCTTTTTACATGATACGTTTTGTCCTCGGTAGGATCTTTATGAGTCGAGCTCCCCTACTGTCTTAGGCAGTTTTTTCAAACCGTATATAAGTATAGCATAGACAAAAAAAGAATGCAAGATTTTTGCAAACTTTTTTTAAAATTTTTCGTGATTTTTCTGTTTGAAAGTTCTATAATGAAGTTAGCCACCCAGCCCTCCTAAAAATTAGATGGTTCAACTGGCTTATAGCTAGTACTCGATTTCATTTGATAAGAGGCTTGATGCTGTTAGGCTGGTGAGCCAAGGCTAAGACTAGCCTTGGTTTAGCTAACGAAACAGCTTCAAGGGTTCCTCTTGCCAAATGAAAGCTCTTCTAGGCATAAGAAAACACCTCTGTGTTATACTTGTTGTTCAACCGAAAACACAAGAAAGGCACAGAGATGCAAGACAATTATACTACAAAAGGCAAACATTTGACAATCGATAGCCGTCGCTT